>JAJYGO010000051.1 GCA_021785115.1 Chloroflexota bacterium
GACGGCCGACCTGGTGACCGAGGTCCGGGCCAGGCTCGACCAGGCCGGGTATCGCCACGTGAAGATCATCATCAGCGGCGGGCTCAACCCGGACCGGATCGCCTACTTCAAGGAGCGCGGCGCCCCGGTCGACTCGTTCGCGGTGGGGAGCTACATCAGCGGGGCGAGCCCGATCGACTTCACCGGGGACCTCAAGGAGATCGACGGCAAGCCGATCGCCAAGCGGGGGCGGATCCCCGGGATCACGCCCAGCCCCAGGCTGCGGCCGGTCGATCTCTCGGAGTGGCTGGGGGAGTAGCCACCCTCAGGCCCCGCCCGAGCCCGCTCCCGCTCCCGTTCCGCCCGAACCCTCGCCGGAGCGCCGCTTCCGCAGGTACGCGCGCCAGGTCATGGCCCACCGCGCCGGGTCGTCCAGGGGGCCGTGGTCGTGCCGGTGCACCACGCTCGCGTGCGGCGCGGTCCGCACGAGCTCCGGGTCCTCGTACGCCTCGCGGACGACGCGCTCCAGGGTGGCCGCGTACTCGTCGAGCTCCTCGGGCGAGTACGACTCGGTCGGCTCGAGGGTGAAGGGCTCCGGCACGAGCCAGGGATGGTGGCTGGTCCAGTAGTGGGCGCCGAAGTCGGCCATCCGCCGCCCCACGTCCTCCGAGCCCACGCCCGTCTCGCGCCGCAGCGGCTCGAAACTGTAGCGGACCTGCTCCAGGCGCCGGCGGTCCGGCCACGGCACCGCCACGCCGCGGATCCGGCGAACACGGTCGAGGAGGTAGTTGTTGGCGAGCACGGCCGACTCTGCCACTGAGCGGAGGCCCGCGGCGCCCAGGCTCATGATCCAGGCGTAGGCGCGCAGGTGGACCTCCGGCACGCCATACCAGGTCCGGACCCTGCCGATGCTGGCCGGCCGATCCCGGTCGAGGTGGTAGGCGGTCCCGTCGAAGGTGACCACCGGCGAGGGGAGGAAGGGCGCGAGGTGCGTGCGGACGCCCAGCGTCCCGCAGGCCGGGCCGCCCGACCCGTGCGGCGTGGAGAACGTCTTGTGCAGGTTGAAGAAGCAGGCGTCGAAGCCGGCCTCCCGTGCCCGGGTGATCCCCAGGAGCCCGTTGGCGTTCGCCTGGTCGTAGACGCAGAGCCCGCCCGCCTCGTGGACGGCAGCGGTGAACTCGGCGATGCGGGGGTTGAAGATCCCGGTGTCCTCGGGGTTCGTGATGAAGAGGCCGGCGGTGCGCGGTCCCAGCACGGTCCGCAGCTCGTCCAGCTCCGGGTACCCGTTCGGCCCCGGCTGCAGGGTGACGATGCGGAACCCCGCCACGTGCGCCGCCGCCGCGTCGGACGGGTGCGAGAAGATCGTGGTCACGATCTCGTCGCGGGCCGGGAAGTTGCCCCGAGACTCGTGCCAGGCACGCAGCATCGCCGCCGCGGCGAAGATCGCCTGGGACCCGCTGCCGGGCTGCAGGGTGAAGGCGTCCATCCCGGAGATCTCCCGCAGGAGGAGGTCGAGCCGGTACATCACCTCCAGGATCCCCTGCACGGTTCGCTCGTCCTGCAGCGGGTGCAGGTCGGCCACGCGCGGGCTCCGGGCCAGCTGCTCGTTGACCTTCGGGCTGTACTTCATGGTGCAGGTGCCCTGGCCGATGTCGATGTTGACGTCCGCGCCCAGGGTCTCCTGCGAGAGCCGCAGGTAGTGGCGCACCACCGCCTGCTGCGACAGCTCGGGGAGGGCGGGGGGATTCCGACGGCGGATCGCCTCCGGGACCCGTTCGTCCGGAGTCAGCTCGGGCACCTCCCGGTCAGGGCGCGGCGGCAGCACGCCGCGGGCGCCCGGCACGGAGAGCTCGAAGATGACCGGCTCGTCCCAGCGCGCTGCATGGAAGCGACGCACGCTGCCCGGTGCGGCGGGAGAGGTGTGACCATCGCGCATCGGGGCATCCTCCCGCGTCACCGCAGCACCTCCGCCAGGGTGTCGGCCAGCCGGTCGATGTCGGCGCGCGAGTGCGCCTCGGTCACGCAGTAGAGCGCCGACTGCCCCAGCCCGGGGAATGGCTCGGAGAGGTCCGCTCCACCGAAGACCCCTCGGTCGAGGAGCGCCGCGTTGATCTCCCGCACGGTGCGGCCCGTCGCCGTGAAGTCGACCGTGAACTCCTTGAACGGGATGCCCGAGAGGCGCGGCGACCGGACGCCGGGGAGCGCCCCCAGGCGTCCCGCCGCGTAGCGCGCCAGCCGCATGCAGGTCTCGCCGAGCTCGGCCATCCCCTGCGGACCCATCAGGGCCAGGTAGACGCCGGCCGTGATCCCCCACAGGGCCGCCGCCGTGCCGACGAACTCCTTCCCCTCCTCCCGTCCATGGAAGCTGGTGCGCTCCCAGGCCACGTCCCCGAAGCCGTACTCGCCCTCCACCGCGGTGTCGGTGAGCCCGAAGAGGCGGGAGGGGTACTCGGTCACGAACCGGGGCTCGTCGGGCGTGGCGATGAACCCGCCGTGCCCGCCGCCGAAGTACATGTGGATCCCGAGGGGCTGCAGGTCGCCGCAGGCGATGTCGAACCCGCAGGCGCCCGGCGCCTCGAGCACGCCGAGCGAGGAGGGGTCCACGCAGGCCACGGCGAGCGCCCCGCGCGCGTGGGCCATCCCCGCGATCGCCGCAGCCTGTTCCTCGATGATCCCCAGGAAGGTGGGGTTCTCCACGAGGACCGCCGCCGTGTCGTCGGAGAGCTTCGCGTGCAGGTCCGCCAGGTCGAGCAGCCCGCTGCGAGGGTCGTACCCCACGGGCACCACCTCGAGCGCGCCGCGGACGTAGTTGTCGATCACGGACCTCCGCTGTGGGTTGGCCGTCGCCGGCACCAGGACCCGGCGCCGGCCGGTGATCCGCCCCGCCATCCGGAGCGCGGTGGCGGAGGCCTGGGCACCGTCGAAGGTCGGGATGCTCACCACGTCCATCCCGAGCAGCTCGCCCATCATCGAGGCGTACTCGAAGAGCGCCTGGAACCGCCCGTGGTCCTCGTACGGCTCGCCGCCGTAGGCGGTCAGGAACTCGGATCGGGCGTTGACCTCGTCGCAGACGGCCGGCACCACGTGCGGGTAGCATCCGGCACCCAGGAAGCTCAGGGCATCCGCGGTGGTCGTGTTGCGCGCCAGCAGCGCCTCCACGTGCCGCCGCAGATCGTGTTCGGAGGCGAGCGGCTGCGGGAGGTCGAGCGGCCGGGTCAGCCGGAGCTCGGCCGGGATGTCGGCGTAGAGCGCCTCCACGTCGGGCGCCCCGATCCGGCGGAGCATCGCCTCGCGGACGCCGGGGACGCTGGCGGGGATGTACGGGTGGGCCCCGGGGCCCGGGTCTGCGGTCACGCCGTCTCGCCTCCATCGATGCTGATGCACTGTCCGGTGATGTAGGCGGCCTCGTCCGAGGCCAGGAACGCGAAGAGGGCGGCCACCTCGCCCGGGCGGGCGTGACGGCCCAGCGGGATGCGGCGGTTCACCTCCTCCAGCATCTCCGGGGAGTACTCCGCCTGCTGCATGGGTGTCAGGACGTAGCCCGGGCAGACCGCGTTGGCACGCAGCCACGGCGCGCACTCGAGCGCGATCGTCTTCATCAGCAGGTTCACGCCCGCCTTGGAGGCGTTGTAATCCGTGTAGAAGGGGTGACCGTCGAGCCCGTTGGTCGACGACGTGAACAGGATCACGCCGGCCCCCTGCGCGGACATCCGGCGTGCCGCGGCCCTGGCGCAGAGGAAGGCGCCGGTCAGGTTGACCCCGATGACGCGCGACCACTGCTCGGGCTCGAGGTCGAGGAAGCTGCGGCGCACGCTGATCCCGGCGTTCGCGATCAGCACGTCGACGCCGCCGAGCAGCCGGTCGACCTCGCGGAACGCGACGTCCACCCGGGCCGGGTCGCTGACGTCCGCCTCCACGGTGCCAGCCAGTCCCGGCAGGTCCTCGCCAAGGCGCGCCAGCGCCCCGGCGTCCCGGTCCAGGGCGATCACGCGGGCGCCGTCGTCGACGAACCGGGTCACGGTGGCGAGGCCGATCCCGCTGGCGCCTCCGGTGACCACGACGCGTCGGCCGGCCAGCCCCGGCCGCGGGGACGGGCTCGCGGCGGCCGAGGATCCGGGTCCGTCCGCGGCGTGCGGCGTCGTGCTTCGTCCCATGCGTGGAACCTCCGCTGGATTGCCGCCCCTGGGCGCGGGCGGCGCGACGGGAACGGCGAGTAGTATCCCAAGTCCGGGCCCTCATCCGTGGCGCCGGGGCACCGGCGTGCCGGCGTGGGGGGTGGTCGCGCCGGCATCGCCATCGCGAGCATCGCCATCGCGAGCATCGCCGGCGCGGGTGCCGGCGCGGGCGCCGGAGCGGGCTCCGCCGGACGGGAGGGTGCATGACGGTTTCCACGGGTCGACTGGCGGGGCGGGTCGCGCTGGTGACCGGCGCGGCGTCGGGGATCGGGGCGGCCACGGCGGTCCGCTTCGGCGGGGAGGGAGCGGCCGTCGGGCTGGTCGACCGCGACGAGACGGGGCTGGCGCGCGTGGCGGATGCCATCCGCGAGTCCGGCGGGCGTGCGCTCCCGGTGCCGCTCGACCTGACCGCGCCCGGTGCGGCGGATCGCGCCGTCGATGTGGTGGTGGGGGCGTTCGGTGGGCTCGACATCCTGGTGGCCGCGGCCGGGATGATCCGGCGCCACACCGCACTCGAGACGTCCGACGCCGAGTGGGACGAGGTGGTCGCGGTCAACCTGACCGCGTTGTTCCGCTGCTGCCGGGCGGCGATCCCGCGCATGCGGGAACGCGGCGGCGGGGCCATCGTCACGGTGGGCTCCGGGTGGAGCCTGGTCGCGGGGCCGCGCTCCGTCAGCTACGCGGCCACCAAGGCGGCCGTGGCGAACCTGACGCGCGCGCTCGCGATCGACCACGGTCCGGATGGGATCCGCGCGAACTGCGTCTGCCCGGGGGACACGGACACGCCCCTCCTGCGCGGCGAGTTCCACCAGCTCGGGGAACGCCTCGAGGACGGGCTGGCAGGTTCGGCCCGGGGCCGACCGCTCGGGCGCGTCGGCAGCCCGGACGAGATCGCTGCCGCGATCCTCTACCTCGCCTCCGACGACGCGACGTTCGTCACGGGCACCACGCTGGTGGTGGACGGAGGCGGCCTGGCGGGCGGCTGAGGTCGTCCTCCGGCCAGCGCCCGAACCCACACGTGGCGGGGGGCTCACGCTCGGGCGGGCGGCCGACCGCTCCCCGGGATGGGTGGCCGGCCCCCGGCCGGGGACCTCTTCGCCGATGCGTGCGAGGATTCGGGTGATGGAACCTCGCGACCACGGCATCCCGGACGGCGGATCGGACGACGACCGGCAGGAGCACGACACCGGCGACGCGGGCGATGCGCCGCAGGACCGCGCGGACGAGCCGATGGGCGACCCCGACGAGCGTGGCGGCCTCACGCGGTCGGAGCAGCGTGCCGTCGACGAGCTTCTCGAGCGCGAGACGCCCTACGGGCTCCTCCAGCGCGGCAAGGCCCTGATGAGCCGCCGCCACTACGCCCAGGCCGCGGTGCTGCTCCAGCGCGCCGCCGGCCTCGAGCCCCGCCGCGGCTCCATCCTCGAGGCACTCGGCCGCGCGTACTACAACAGCGGCCAGCACGAGCGGGCCGTGGCAACCTTCGAGGACCTCCTCGAGATCGACCCATCCCTGCCGTACGCGCACTTCGCGCTCGGCCAGGGTCTGAAGCAGCTGGGCCGGCAGGAGGAGGCGCGGACCCACCTGCGGCTGGCGGTCGCCCTCGCGCCGGAGTCCCGGCTGTACCGCAACGCGCTGGACCGCCTGGAGGGCAACCGGCCGCCCACGCTGCTGTAGGGGAACGCGCGCCGCTGGCGGCGCTGGCGGCGGGGCCTGCCCTCGCGCGCGGCCCTCGCGTGCGCTGCCCGCCCGCGTGTCCTCAGAGCTCGCCGCGCTCCGCCATCCGGGCCACGCGCAGCAGGCCGACCAGGGACTTCGCGTCCTCGATCTCGCCCCGCTCGGCCGCCGCCACGGCCTCGCGCCAGGGGCGCCGCACCAGGCGGAGGTGCTCGTCCGGCTCCGGCCCCGTGGAGTCGTCGTCCGGCGACAGGTCCTGCGCCAGGTACAGGTGCATGTGCTCGTCGGTGAACCCGGGCGCCGTCCAGAACGCCCCCAGGTCGCGCCAGCGGGCGGCCCGCATCCCGGTCTCCTCGGACAGTTCGCGGGCGGCGCAGATGGCCGGGTCCTCGAGGCTGCCGTCCGCGAGCGTGTCGATCGTCCCCGCCGGGATCTCGAGCAGCGCCCCGCCGGTGGCGTGCCGCCACTGCCGGACCATCAGCACGTCGTCGCCGTCCAGCGCCACGATCGCCACGGCACCGGGGTGGAGCACCAGCTCGCGCTCGCGCTCCACGCCGTCCGCGTGGCGGATGGTGTCCACCCGGAAGGTCAGGTAGCGGCCGCGGTACACCACGCGCTCCGATACCGGGGTCTCCTGCAGCCAGCCGTCCCCGGCGGGTTCGCCGGGCAGTCCACCCCCGCCCGTCGTCGGCGGAGGGGATCCAAGGCGCCGTCCGTCCGTCATGGGCCCGTAGTATAGGTTCGTGACCCACCACAGCCCCGGAGCCCTCCACATCCACTCGGTCTTCAGCGACGGGACCGGCACGCTCGAAGAGATCGCCCGCGACGCCCGGCGGGCCGGGCTCGAATGGATCGGGATGACCGACCACAACACCCTCGCCCCCACGTACCGTGGCTTCGAGGGGATCCACGGCGGCGTCGTCGTCATCGTCGGCTACGAGTGGACGCCGGACGACGGCGACCACATGCTCGTCTACGGCGAGGCGGCGGCGCTCGGCACGGAGCCGCTCGATCCGACCCTCGCCCCGGCCGAGGCGATCGGGATCCTCGGGAACCGCGGTGCCCTGACCCACATCGCCCATCCCGACGAGCGCCGCGGCGTGGCGATGCCGTCGCTCCCGCCCTATCCCTGGCACGACTGGCAGGTGCGCGGGATGCGCGGGATCGAGCTCTGGAACTTCATGAGCGAATGGGCGGAGCGACTGACGCCGCGCAACCGGCTGCTCCACGCGCTGCTCCCCGGGACCGGACTGCGCGGTCCTTCCGACCGCGTGCTGCGCTGGTGGGACGACCTGAATCGGCCGGTGGCCGGCGCGCCATTCCCGGTGGCGCACGGCGGACGAGTGGGAGCCGCGGAAGCCCCGGCCGATTCGCCCGCCGACTGGCCCGCCGATGCCCCGGCCGATTCGCGCGCCGATGCCGTCCCCGGCCCGGGCGGATCGGACGAACCGCGCTTCGCCGGCGGCGCCCGGCTCACCGTCGGCGTGAGCGGGACGGATGCCCACGCGTTCCGGGTCCGCGCGTTCGGCCGGACGTGGACGATCTTCCCGTACCTCCAGGTGTTCCGGGCGTTCACCAATTACCTGCTGCTCGACGAGCCGCTCCCCGCGGACCTGGAGCCGGCCCGGTCCGCGATCCTGCGGGCGATCGGGGAGGGGCGCCTCTACTTCGCCAACCGCCGGCTGGGAGACGCACTCGGGCTCGAGTTCACCGCGGGGGATTCCGGGGGCCGGCACGTCGGTTCGGGCGGCTGGCTGCCGTGGAAGTCCGGCGGCGCGCAGGTGCGCGCGGCGAGCCCACTCCCGGCGTCGCTCCGGATCCTCCGGGACGGCGAGGAGATCGCGCGGACCCACGGCCGGACACTCGCCGCGGACGCCCCGGGCCCGGGGTCGTACCGGGTCGAGGCCTGGCGCTTCGGCGAGCCCTGGGCCTTCACCAACCCGATCGCGCTGCTGTCCTGATCCTCGCCGCGCGCCCGCCCGGCGGTCGGTCGGCTATACTCCGGCGGTTGCCGATCCGGCGTAGCTCAGTCGGTAGAGCGGGCGGCTGTTAACCGCTTGGTCGCAGGTTCGAGTCCTGCCGCCGGAGCCACTTCCCCGACCTGGATCCCGCCTCCCACCCGCCCGTGGGCCGGGTGGCGCCGCCGGTCCCGGTGGCTCCTTGCCGACCGATGGCCGCGTGAATGTCTGCGCCGCATCGGGTACGCTGCGCCCCACCGTCGAGGAGGAGGCGAGAGGGCGTGATCTGCTCGAGCTGCGGTGCCGAGAACAGGCCCGGCCGGAAGTTCTGCTCCCAGTGCGCCGCGCCGCTGGCGTCCGCGTGTCCCGCCTGCGGCGCCCTCAACGATCCCGGTGACCGCTTCTGCGGTGAGTGTGCCAGCCCCCTCGACGTGGCACCCGCCGGCCCGCCGAGGGCAGCAGCAGCCGATCGCCGTCCCCAGGGCCCCGGCGCCGTCGCGCGCGTCGAGCCGGCCCCGGCACCCGCCACGGTTCCCCAGGCCGAACGCAGGCTCGTCACGGTTCTCTTCGCCGATCTCGTGGGGTTCACGCCGTTCGCCGAGGAACGCGACGCGGAGGAGGTCCGCGACACGCTGACGCGCTACTTCGAGCTCGCCTCGGACGTGATCGGCCGGTACGGCGGCACGGTCGAGAAGTTCATCGGCGACGCGGTGATGGCCGTTTGGGGAGCCCCGGTTGCGCACGAGGACGACGCGGAGCGCGCGGTCCGCGCCGCCCTGGACCTGGTGGCCGGGGTGCGGGCGCTCGGTCCGTCCGCGCTGGCCCGGGCCGGCCTCATGACCGGCGAGGCGGCAGTGACCCTGGGTGCGGTGAACCAGGGCCTGGTGGCGGGGGACCTCGTGAACACCGCGAGTCGCCTGCAGTCGGTCGCGCCGCCGGGCTCGGTCCTCGTGGGCGAAGCGACGCAGCGCGCGTCGAGCCGGGCGATCGCGTTCGAGGAGGCGGGGCCCCAGGTCCTCAAGGGCAAGGCCGCACCGGTGCCGGCGTTCCGGGCGTTGCGGGTGGTGGCGCAGCGGGGTGGGCGGAACCGTGCGGAGACGCTCGAGGCTCCGTTCGTGGGCCGGGACGACGAGCTCCGCCAGCTCAAGGATCTCTACCACGCCACGTCGCGCGATCGCCGCGCGCGGCTCGCCTCGGTGATCGGCCCCGCTGGGATTGGCAAGAGCCGGCTCGCGTGGGAGCTCCGCAAGTACCTCGACGGGCTCGTCGAGACCATCTGGCTGCACGACGGACGCAGCCCTGCCTACGGCGAGGGGATCAGCTTCTGGGCGCTCGGGGAGATGGTCCGCGCCCGGGCCGGCCTCCTCGAGGCGGACGACGAGTCGACCACGCGGGAGAAGGTCGCGGCGACGCTCGTGCGCCACGTGCCCGACGAGGCCGAGCGACGCTGGATCGAACCTGCGCTGCTCGCGCTGCTCGGGATCGAGCGCAGCGTCGCCGACCCCGAGCAGCTCTTCGGGGCATGGCGCACCTTCTTCGAGCGGCTCGCCGCCACGGCACCGGTGGTGATGGTCTTCGAGGACTTCCACTTCGCCGATGCCGGCCTGATCGACTTCGTCGACCACCTCCTGGAGTGGTCCAGGAATGTCCCCATCTTCGTCATCACGCTGGCCCGTCCCCTGCTCCTCGAGCGCCGGCCCACCTGGGGGGCCGGCAAGCGCAATTTCACCAGCCTCTACCTCGAGCCGCTGGCCGAGGCGTCGATGCGCGAGCTCCTCGCCGGTCTGACGCCCGGCCTCCCGGAGGTGGCTGCACGGGCCATCGTGGCGCGCGCCGACGGGGTGCCGCTCTACGCGGTGGAGACCGTTCGGATGCTCGTCGCGGAGGGCCGCCTCGTCCCGGGCGAGGACGGCACGTACGTCCCGGCGGGGGACCTGACCTCGCTGGCCGTGCCCGAGACGCTGACCGCCCTGATCGCCAGCCGTCTCGACGGTCTCGCTCCCGACGACCGGGCGCTCGTGTCGGACGCTGCGGTCCTCGGCCAGAGCTTCACCCTGGCGAGCCTCTCCGTCGTCTCCGGTGTCCCCGAGGCGGCGCTCGACCAGCGTCTCAAGGGACTCGTTCGCCGCGAGATCCTGGCGATCGAGGCGGATCCCCGTTCGCCGGAACGCGGGCAGTACGTGTTCGTCCAGGCGCTCATCCGCGAGGTGGCCTACAACACCCTGGCCAGGCCCGACCGCAAGACCCGCCATCTCGCCGCCGCCCGGTTCTTCGAATCGGTCGGCGCGGACGAGCTCGCCGGTGCGCTCGCCGGGCACTACCTGGCGGCGCACCAGAACGCGGCGGAAGGCCCCGAGGCGGATGCCCTCGCCGGCCAGGCGCGCCTCGCGCTCAGGGGAGCCGCCGAGCGGGCCGCGGCACTCGGCGCCCACGAACAGGCCGTGACCTTCCTCCGGCAGGCGATCGGCGTGACACGCGACCCGGCCGAGCTCGCCGACCTGTGCGAGCATGCCGGTGAGGAGTCCTCGGGCGCGGCACGCTACGACGATGCCGAGGCCTTCCTGCGCGAGGCGGTGGAGCGGCGGCGTGCATCGGGAGACCGGGTCGCCACGGCCCGAGCGGTCGCCGCGCTGGGGCGGACGCTGCTGAACGCCCGACGGACCGCGCCGGCGCTTGCGGTCCTCGAGCCCGCGGTCGCGGAGTTCGACGACCTGGGCGACGATCCCGCGGTGGTGGCGATCCACAGCCAGCTGGCACGCTGCCACTACTTCGGTGGTGACCACCGTCTGGCCATCGAGATGGCCGACCGCGCGCTCGAGGTCGCCGAGCACGGGGACCTCGTGGCGCTGCTCGCGGACGCCCTGGTCACCAAGGGCTCGGTGCTCTGCGACCTTGGCCGCCTCCGGGAGGGGATCGGGGTCATCGAGGCCGGAGAACGGCTGGCACGCTCGAGCGGGCTCACGACCACGCTGCTGCGCGCGCTGAACAACCGGACGGTCTCGCAGGGCGACATCGACCCGGCCGCCAGCCTCGAGGCGCAGCGCGAGGGCCTGGCGCTGGCACGACGGATCGGCCAGCGCTACTGGGTCTTCGGGTACGCGACCGGGCTCGGCTTCCAGCGGTTCCTGCTGGGCGACTGGGACGGGTCGACGGCGGTGCTCGCCGAGGCGCTCGCCGACGACCCTCCGGCCGCGAGCCGGGTGGAGCTCCTGGCAAATGCGCTCCTGGTTCCCGCGTTCCGCGGCGCACCCGTCGGAGACACGCTGGCGGAGATCGAACGCCTGGTGGGGGATCGCGCGGATCCGGCACTGCTGTTGCAGCTGAACGACGCGCAGGGGACCGCGGCGTTCGCGGCAGGGCGCCTCGCCGAGGCTGCGCAGGCGTTCGATCGCGCGGCCGCTGCCATGGGGGGCGTCAGCTCCACGGGCGAGCGGATGTCCGCGGCGAGGGCGGCGCTCTGGGAGGGCCGGCCCGAGGCCGCTTCGGCGGAGCTCGCGGCGATCGACCGCGGTGGGTACCATGCCCCGGCCGTGGAGGCACGTCGGGCGTCGATCCGCGCGGGCCTGGCCGCCGCCGGGGGCCGCCCCGCCGAGGCGATCGCCCAGTACCGGGAGGCCCGCCGGATCTGGCGGGACCTCGGCCTGGTCTTCGACGAGGCCCTCACCGGCATCGACATGGCGCTCCTGCTCGATCCGACAGAGCCCGAGGTGCGCGCGGCCGCGTCCACGTCCCGGGAGATCCTGGAACGCCTCGGTGCCCGGTCCCTGCTCGCACGCCTGGACGACGCACTGGCCGCTCGGCCGGGACACGGTGGCGCGGGCTCGCCGGAGGCAGTTCCCCCCGGCGCGCCCGAGGTCGCGAGCCCCGACCGCTGACGCGCCGTCGTGACTGATCCTGGTTGGCTGTCGGGAGCGGCGCCATGGACGTGAGGGGTTTCTTCCTCCCCAGCCTTCGCGGGTACGCACGTGTCTGGCTCGGGACCGACCTCCTCGCCGGCCTGACCCTGGCCGCCATCTGCGTCCCGGAGAGCATGGCCGACGCGAAGCTCGCGGCGATGCCCCCCATCACCGGGCTCTACGCCTTCCTCGCCGGCGCGCTGGGTGCCGTGCTGCTGTCGACCTCCCGGCAGCTGTCGATCGGCCCGGACTCCACGATCAACCCGATGATCGCGGTGGGCGTGGGATCGATCGTCGCCGTCGCCGCCCCCGATTACCCCGCGCGCGTCGTGCTCCTGGGGCTCCTGGTCGGCCTCGCCGTCCTCGTCGCGGGCGTCGCGCGCCTGGGCTTCCTGGCGGACCTGCTCTCGCGCCCGGTGATGTCCGGCTTCCTGTCCGGGATCGGGATCACGGTGGTGATCGGCCAGATCCACGTCCTGCTGGGCATCCCCTCGGTGCCGGGCGGCACGGTGGCGAGCCTGGTCGGGGTGGTGCGCGACCTGCACAGCGCCAACGTGCTCACGCTGGCGATCGGGCTGGCCGTCCTGGTCATCGTCGTCGGCGGCGAGCGCCTCGGCCCCCGCTTCCCGGGGGCGCTGGTTGCCGTCGTGGGATCCCTGGTCGCCGTCGCCGTGTTCGACCTGGGCCACCACGGCGTCGCCGTGGTGGGAACCCTGCCGCCCGGCCTGCCGTCACTGGCGCTCCCCGGCATCACCCCGGCAGCGGTGAGCTCGCTGGTGCCCGTGGCGATCCCGATCTTCTTCATCGTGCTCGCCCAGACGGCGGCCACCGCGCGCGGCTTCGCCGTCGCCGGCGGCTACGACGTCCGCGTGGACCGCGAGTTCGTCGCCGTCGGCGCCGCGAGCATGGTCTCCGGGCTGCTCGGCGGCTTCGCCCTCGACGCCAGCCCGACCAGAACGGGCGTGGTCGCCGCGTCCAACGGCCGGAGCCAGGTCGTCAACCTGACCGCCGGCGTGCTGGTGGCGGCGGTGCTGCTGGCGGCGACCGGACTGCTGGCGGACCTGCCGGAGGCGACGCTCGGGGGGATCCTCGTGGCGGTCGGCGTGAAGCTCGTGAAGTGGCGTGACCTCGCCACCGTGGCGCGGTACAGCCGCCCGGAATGGGCGATCGCGGTCGTCACGCTGCTGGTGGTGGCGCTGATCGGGATCGAGCAGGGGATCTACCTGGCGATCGCGCTCGCCCTGCTCCGCCGCACCTACCTGAGCGCCCGCCCCCACGACGCCGTGCTCGCCCGGCTGCCGGGGACAGAGGGCGTGTGGGTCTCCCAGCGGCACCACCCGGACGCCTCGCTGCCCGTGGGCGTGCGCGTCTTCCGCTACGACGCGCCGCTCTTCTACGCCAACGCGCAGCACTTCGCCGCTCGCGTCCGCGCGGTCGTCGACGACGCCCGCGAGCCCGTCCGCGCGCTGGTCATCGAGGCCATCGGGATCGACGACGTGGACTTCACGGGGGCCCAGGTGCTCTCCGAGCTGGACGGCGAGCTGGCGGCCCGCAAGGTGGTCCTGGCTTTCGCGCATCCCTTCGGCCGCCTGGGGACCGAGCTGAACACCGGGACACTGCGGGCCCGCTTCGAGGGTCGCGTGTTCAACAGCGTGGACGACGCGATCGCCGCCCTGCGTCCCGGGGCCTCGGCGGCGCAGGATCGCCGGGTCGACGCCGGGGGGTCAGCCGCTCCTGCCCCCGCGCCACGATGATCGCCGGCGGCACAACGCGCGCGGCGCCACGCGACGAACGGTCACTCGTCCTGGAGGCGGACCTCTCCGCCGCCGTGCGCGGCGAGGTCGCCTTCGATCCCGCCACCCGCGCCGTCTACGCCACCGACTCGTCCAATTACCGCCAGGTCCCCATCGGCATCGTCTTTCCGCGCGACCACGACGACGTGGCGGCCACCATGCGGGTGTGCGCCGCGCACGACGTGCCGGTGCTGGCGCGCGGGACAGGGACGAGCCTCGCCGGACAGGCCTGTAACACGGCGGTCATCCTGGATGTCAGCCGGCACATGACCGCGATCCTGGGGATCGACCCCGTGGCGCGGACCGCGCGCGTGCAGCCCGGCGTGGTGCTCGACGACCTGCGCCGCGCGGCCGAGGTGCACGGACTCACCTTCGGCCCCGATCCCGCCACGCACGCCTGGTGCACCCTCGGCGGGATGATCGGCAACAACTCGTGCGGCAGCCACGCGCTGTTCGCCGGCAAGACGGTCGACAACGTCGCCCGGCTCACGGCCGTCCTGTACGGCGGCGAGACGATCGAGGTCGGCGCGTATGACGACGCCGCGTACGCGGCGGCGGTGGCCGCCGGCGGCCGGCTGGCCGAGATCCTGCGCGGGCTGCGGGCGATCCGCGACCGCTATGG
>JAJYGO010000422.1:0-10172 GCA_021785115.1 Chloroflexota bacterium
TCGTCCGCCGTCGATCGCGACCAGGTGGTCGCAGATGCGCTCCACCTCGCCGAGCAGGTGGGAGGCCATGATGATCGCGATGCCGAACTCGCTGCCGATCCTGCGGATCAGCTCGAGCATCTCCTCCCGGCCCGCCGGATCGAGACCGGCAGTCGGCTCATCGAGGAGGACCAGGCTCGGGTCGTGGACCAGGGCCTGCGCCAGCTTCACCCGCTGGCGCATCCCGGTGGAGTACCCGCCGATCGCCCGGTAGCGCTCCTCGTACAGCCCGACGTGCCGGAGTGTCTCCGCCGCCCGCTCGCGCGCCGCGTCGGCCGGAAGCCCGCTCATGCGGGCCATGTGCGTCACGAAATCCGCGGCGCCCACGTCGGGCGGGAGGCAGTCGTGCTCCGGCATGTAGCCGACACGCTGGCGGATGCGGCTCCCCTGCGTGGCGGCGTCAAGGCCGAGCACCCACGCCTTCCCGGAGGTGGCCGGCACCAGCCCCAGGAGCACCTTGAGGAGCGTCGACTTGCCCGCGCCGTTGGCCCCGACCAGCCCCACGATCCCCCCGTCGAGCGCGAGGGACACGTCGTCCAGGGCGGTGACGCCGGGATAGCGCTTGGTCAGGCGTTCCGTGGCGACGAGCGGCACGGATACAGCATGGCCCATCCGCGCAACCCGCCGCAGGCCGCGCCCGCACGGCCGGCCGAGCCTCGGCGGCAGGTCATGCCCTCGCCGCGAGCCCGTGGCGAGCTCCCGGCGAACTCGCGGACAGCCCATACAATGGCGCCGTGCCCGCTGCCGCGATCGTCTCCGATGCCGACGCTGCCCATGCCCTCGAGGTGGCGGTCGACGCCGCCCGGGTCGCGGGGCGCCTGCAGCTCGAGCGGCTCGGGAAGGTCGGCGAGATCCGCCGGAAGAGCGCCCGCGACGTGGTCACCGAGGTCGACCACCTGTCCGAGCGCCTGATCATCGAGGCGCTTCGCGCGGCGTTCCCCGGAGACGCGGTCCTGGCCGAGGAATCGGGCGAGCACGCGACCGCCGGCGGTGCCGGTCCGACGGCCGGCACGGGCCGGGCCTGGGTGGTGGATCCGCTCGACGGCACGGTGAACTACGCGAACGCCGTGCCGGTCTTCTCGGTCAGCATCGGCCTCGCGGTGGACGGAGTGCCGGCGGTCGGCGTGGTGCTCGACCCGGTCCGCGACGAGATCTTCACCGCCGTCCGGGGTCGCGGTGCGCACCTGAACGATCGCCCGATCCGCAACCCGGAGAAGGCCGCGCTGGACGAGTACCTGATCGCGCTCGGTTACTCGCCCCGCGACTGGCGCTCCGACCTCGGCGACCTGCGGCGAAGCGTGCGGGCCGCGCGCCACTTCGGGTCGTCCGCCCTGGAGCTGTCGTACGTCGCGGCAGGGCGCCTGGACGCGTGCGTCCTCCCCACCGGGATGTCGAACTGGGACGTTGCCGCCGGCGGCCTGATCGCCGAGGAGGGCGGTGCGCTGGTGACCGCGGCGGATGGTTCGCCCTGGTTCGACCTGTCGCGACCGGCGACGACGATCGGGATCATCGCCGCGCCTGCCCGCCACCACGGGCGGATACTGGAGCTCTTCCGGGCGGCGGGCCCCGGCTGATCCGGATCGGCGGCGGCCGCCCGGCTGCTGCCGCCCGTCCACCGGGCGGGCATTCGTGGTGCCGTCGGGCGTCGGTCGGGCCGCAGGGCAGTACCCGGCCAGCCGGAGTCCGTCGTGCGCCGGGCGTCAGCCGGGCAGGGTGGCGTCCACGCTGATCACGCGCGGATCGGTCAGCACGTGGACCAGGGCGACGCCGGGATGTCGCATGGCCGCCGCCACTGCATCGCCGACCTCGCCGTCGTGCACGGCGCGGAACGCCCGGGCGCCGCAGGCCTCCGCGACCGCCCCGAAGTCGATGGCGCCCAGGTCGGTGGCCGCCACCCGGCGCGGGTACGCGCGCTCCTGGTGCATCCGGATCGTGCCGTACATGGCGTTGTCGAAGACCACGACGGCGAGCCGCAGGTCCTCGCGCACGGCCGTCTCCAGCTCCGCCATGAGCATCGCGAACCCCCCGTCGCCGGCCAGCGCCACCACCGGGCGCGGCCTGCCCTGCAGCTCCCTCGCGGCGATCCCGGCGCCGATCGCTGCCGGCAGCCCGTAGCCCATGGCGCCCGACGTCGGTCCCAGGAACCGGCCCCCGGGCGGCACCGGGAGGTAGCGGGCCGCCCAACCGGCGAAGTTGCCGGCGTCGGTGGTGACGATGGCGTCCTCCGGGAGGTACCGCCGGAGCGCCGCCACGACCGTCGCCGGGTGCGCCCGTCCCCCGGCGCCGCGCGGTCCCGGGTCGGGCAGCTCCACCGCGGCGAGGTACGCCGCGCGGTCACGGGCGAGATCCGCGGCACGCCGGGCCGCGAGGGAAGCGGGCGGACGCAGCGCTCCCGGTCCCCGGCCGCTCGCGCCCGGGCCCGCCTCGCCGAGCAGCGCGAGCGCCACGCGCAGGAACGCGCGCGCGTCGGCGCGCACCGTGAGGGCGGGCGCCGGCCTGTCGCCGCGGAAGCCGGGCTCGACGTCGACGTGGACCAGGCGGGTGGCCGGCGCCGGGACCGCGTACTCGAAGGACGCGACCTCGGAGAGCCGGGTGCCGAGCGCGAGGATGACGTCCGCCTCGAGCAGGCGCGGCCGGACCGTGCGCGCCGCCGACAGGCCGGTCGCGCCCAGGTACCGCGGCGAGTCGTTGGGGAAGACGTCGGGTCGCCGCCAGGCGGCGATCACCGCGAGCCCGGCCGCCTCGGCGAACGCGCGCAGCTCGGCCGTCGCGCCGCTCCGCAGCACCCCGCCGCCGGCGACCAGCACCGGCCTCCGGGCGGATGCGAGCAGGCGGAGCGCCTCGCGCACCTCGCCGACCGGGGGCTCGGGGGGCGCGGGCGCCGCGGCCACCGTGCCCGGCTCGCCGGGGCCCGTCGGCCACGGCGCATCGACCGGCGCGCGCAGCACGTCCTCGGGCACCGCCACGAGGACGGGACCCGGACGTCCGCTGCGTGCCAGCAACGCGAGGCGCTCCACCTCCCCGGCGGCGCCGGCCGGCTCGTCGAGTTCGGCGGCACCCTTGCACAGCGCGCCGAAGGTGGCCGCCAGGTCCGTCTCCTGGAACGCCTCGCGCCCCCGGAAGGCGCGCGGCACCTGCCCCGAGATCGCCACCAGCGGCGCGGAGTCCTGCATCGCGGTGTGGAGGGCGATCGACAGGTTCGCGGTCCCGACGGCGCGCGTGGCCAGGCAGACCGCCGGTCGCCCGGTCAGCTGCGCATACGCCTCCGCCATGAACCCCGCGCCGGCCTCGTGCCGCGTGGTCACCAGCCGGATCGATGAGTCGCGCAGCGCGTCCAGCAGCTCCAGGAAGCTCTCCCCCGGGACGGTGAACGCGTGCCGGATCCCCGCGCGCTCGAGCGCCGTGACGACCGCGCGGCCCGCCGTGACCTGGCTCATGGGCCGGGATGGTAGCGCCACGCCCGGCAGGAACGGCGGGCCGCGTGTAGCGTGTGCCCGTACCGGCCCTCGGCCGGCGGCCATCCCTGGTCCACGGCGGGTGAACGTTGCGCGCTCGGATCATCGACAACCCCTGGTCCTTCCGCGGCCCTTATCCGATCCACCGTGTGCTCCCCGTCCTCGAGCGCGCCGGCTGGACCGTGGACGTGGCGCATCGCGACCGCCAGACCAGCGTCCGCCGGCAGGTGGAGGAGGCGCTCGACCTCGGGGCCGAGGTGCTGGTGGGGGCCGGAGGCGACGGCACCCTGCGCGACGTGGCGGACGTCCTGGTCGGCCACCGGGCCCAGCTCGGCGTGCTGCCGGGCGGCACCGCCAACCTGTGGGCGCACGAGCTGGGCGTGGCGCGCCCGCCCGAGGAAGCCGCGGCCGCGCTCGTGGACGCCGACGTCCGCGGCATGGACATGGGGCGGCTGGTCCACCCCGACGGGCGCTACCTGCGCTTCCTGCTCATGGCGGGGATCGGGATCGATGGCCTGATGCTCGACCACACCGACCCGCGCCTGAAGGCCAGGCTGGGTCCCGGCGGGATCGCCGTGGGCGTCGTCCGCGCGATCCCGGACTTCCGGTCGTTTCCCGTCGAGATCTCGGTGGACGGGCGGGACGCCTGGGAGGGGCGTGTCATCCAGGTGATCGTCGGGAACTCGCGCCTCTACGCGAACGTGGTGCACGCGACGCCGGACGCCCGCGTCGACGACGGGCTCCTGGATGTCACCGTGGTGCCCGCGGACGATCTGGAGGTGGCGATCCGGCTCGGCTGGTCCCTCGCCCTGCGGCGACGGCCGGGCGGCGAGGTGCCCCGCTTCCGGGGGCGGGAGATCGCGATCCGCACCCCGGTGGTCCCCCCGGTGGAGGTCGACGGCAGCGCGGTCCGGAGCAGCTCCCTCCAGGGCGCCGATGGGCGCCCCTTCCGGATCCTGGTCGAGCCCCGCACCCTCGACGTGCGGGTGCCCCGGCGCTACGCGGGCGACCTCTTCGAGCCGGCCGGCTGACGGCGCCGGGCCGCCCCGCCCGTTCCACCCGGCCGGCTCACGCGGCCCCGCTCGGCCGGCCAGTGCCCGTGTCCCCGGCTCCGGCCGCCTCGCGCCGTCACGGGAGCCGCCAGCGCGGGACGCGGTCCAGCAGGTGCGGGGCACGCAGCCTCGCGACCAGGGCCTCGAACGGTCCGCGCGGCACGCCCGACCAGGCCAGGTCATCCAGGCTCTCCGCGAGCGGCACGTCGAGCCGGAGCGTGGCCAGCTCCCGGTAGAGCCGGGCCTCCTCCCGTCCGTCGCGGAGGGCGGCCGCGAGGCGCCCGGGGTTGCGCACCGTCACGTCCCAGTCCTCCATCCGTTCCGGGATTGCCTCGAGATGCCCGTAGCGGCGCAGCACCGTCGACGCCGAACGTTCCCCCCACCCGCGCAGGCCGGGGAACCCGTCGGCGGCGTCGCCCACCAGGGCCAGCCAGTCGGGGATGCTCCCGGGCTCCACCCCGAAGCGCGCCCGCACCGCGTCCGCGTCGACCAGGCGCTCGCGACGCCGGTCCCAGGCGACCACCCGCCCGTCGGCACGCACGCACTGCGCGAGGTCCTTGTCCGGCGAGAGGATCACCACCCGCTCGATCCCCGGCGCGTCGGCCCAGCGCGCCGCCGCCGTCGCCAGGGCGTCGTCCGCCTCGAACTCGGCCATCGGCCAGACCACGAGGCCCGTCGCCCGGAGCGCGTCCTCGGCGGACCCGAACTGCGCCAGGAGTTCCGGCGGCATCCCCGCCTCGGTCTTGTATCCGGCGTATCGCTCGTTGCGCCACGACCGGATCACGTGGTCGGTCGCACAGGCGAGGTGCGTGACCTCGGGCTGGCGCAGCAGCCGCAGCACGCTCTCGACGAGTCCGATGGTGGCGCCGGCCTCGCGTCCGTCCGCGTCGGTGGCCGGCGGGCGGCCGAAGTGGGCCCGGAAGAGCTCGTAGGTGGCGTCGAGCAGGTGGAGCTGCATCGGCCGACGGTACCATCGACGCCGCTCGGCATCCCGTGGGCGGCCGGTCCCGCCGCGGGCGCGGCCGGAGCATGTTGGGCGTCTTCCGGGCCCATCGGCCCCCGGACCCCGCCCGCTTCGGCATGCGCGACAGTTGACCCTTCGGTCCACCATGGAGCGCTATGACTGCCGGTAGCCCACCCGGGTCGATCGTCGATGCCCACGCCCAGCCCGCCGCCCAGGTCGCAGCTGCCCTCGCCGTGGATCCCGCGGCCGGCCTCGACAGCGGGATCGCCGAGCAGCGCTTCCTGCTCTCCGGCCCCAACGAGCTCGAGGAGGTCAGGCGCCCCTCGCTGATCCACATCGTCTGGGACAGCTTCACTGAGCCCTTCATCCTCCTCCTGTTCGTGGCCGGGGCCCTCGCCGTCGCCCTGGGGGAGGTGCGGGACGGCCTCTTCGTGCTCCTGATGATCGGCCCGATGGTCGGCGCCGACGTCGTCACCGAGTACCGCGCGGAGCGCGCGCTCGAGGCGCTCCGCGATGCCGCCGCGCCCATGGCGCGGGTCCGGCGCGACTCGACCGTCGCGGAGATCCCGGCGGCGCGGCTGGTCCCGGGTGACGTGGTGCTGCTCCGCGTGGGAGACGTGTCCCCGGCCGACCTGCGCCTCTTCCGGACCGAGGGTCTCGCCTTCGACCGGAGCGCCCTCACCGGCGAATCGCTTCCCGAGCCGGGCCGCGACGCGCCCGACCCCGCGGATGCCCCGCTGGCGGAGCGCCACGCCGTGGCGTTCGCCGGGACCAGCGTGGTGGCCGGTCGCGGCGAGGGGATCGTGGTCGCCACGGGGCTGCGCACCGAGTTCGGCCGCATCTCCACCTCGCTGGCGACGCAGTCGCGCCGCCGCTCGCCGCTGCAGCGGGAGCTGGACCGCCTGGTCCGGATCCTCCTCGCGGTCGCCGTGGGCCTGATCTCCATCACGACCGGCCTGGGGTTCCTCCGCGGCAACCCCGCGACGGCCAACCTCATGGCGGGCATCTCGGCGGCCATCGCCTCCATCCCGGAGGAGCCGCCCATCCTCTTCGCCGTGATCCTGGGCCTGGGCGCCTACCGCCTGCTGCGGCGCGGCGTGCTGGTGCGGCGCCTGAACGCGCAGGAGACCCTGGGCGCGATCGACCTGATCCTCACCGACAAGACCGGCACGCTGACCCAGAACCGCCTCGCCCTGACGGCGCTGCGCACGCCCGAGGGGGAGATCCCGGACCCGGACCGGCGGCGCACGCTGCTGACCGCCGCGCTGCGGGCCGAGGAGGACGCGTGGAGCGTGGGGACCGGGGCGCGGCCCGGGTCCTTCACCCGCTCGCTCACCTCCGCGCTCAAGGATGCAGGGGGCGATCCGGAGCTCGATCCCGCGGAGCTGATCGGTGCCGAGCCGGTGAGCGACGATCGCCCGTATTCGCGCACCCGTTCCGTCCGCCAGGGCGTCGTGGAAGAGCTCGTCATCGGGGCACCCGAGGCCGTCCTCGCCTTCGCCGACGGGCTCGCCCCGGCCGAGCACGACGCCTGGCACGAGCTGGTGCGGCGCGACGCCGATGCCGGGGAGCGGCTGCTGCTCCTCGCCGGCCGGGCGGACAACGACCCGTGGAAGCCCCTCGCCCTCGTGGGGTTCGCGGATCGCCTGCGCGACGGGATCCCGGACTCCATGCACCTGGCCTCCAGCGCCGGCATCCAGACCATCATCGTCACCGGCGATCATCCGCTGACGGCGGCGGCGATCGCCCGCGACGCCGGGATGCGGGGGGAGCGCGTGGTGACCGGCGCAGAACTCGCCACCTGGGACGACGGCCGGCTCCGCGCGGAGCTGCCCTCGATGGACATCGTGGCCCGCGCGGCACCGGAGGACAAGCTGCGGCTGGTGGATGCGGCGCGCTCGACCGGGCGGACCGTGGCCGTCACCGGCGACGGCGTGAACGACTCGCCGGCGCTGCAGCACGCCGACGTGGCGGTGGCGATGGGGAGCGGGTCCGCCGTCGCCCGCGAGGCCTCGGACCTGATCCTGGGAGACGACTCGTTCGCGACCCTGATGTACGGCCTCCGCGAGGGACGCCGGATCGTGGCCAACGTCCAGAAGGGCCTCGTCTTCCTGGTCTCCACGCACGTCGCGATGCTCGGCTTCATCCTCATCGCAACGATCGCGGGCTACTCGCAGCCGCTGCTCCCGATCCAGATCCTCTGGCTCGAGGTCTTCATCGACATGCTCACCGTGGTCTCGTTCGAGATCGAGCGGGAGGAGCCGGACGCCATGCGGGTCCCGCCCCGGCCGCGGAACCACCCGCTGCTGGACGACACGCTGCTGGCCCGGATCGCGCTGGCCGGCGGCTTCAGCGCGGTGGCCGCGCTGGTGATCATGGAGGTGCACCCGGGTGGCTTCGAGCACGCCCGCTGGCTCGCCTACTCGGCACTGGTGGCCGGGCAGGCGGTGCGGGCCAACGCGAACCGGAGCCTCCGCCTGCCGGTCCTCGGGCTGCGGCCGAACCCGCTCCTCCTGGCCGGCGGCGTGGTCACGGTGGTGGTCCAGTTCCTGATCCCGTACGTCCCGCCGGTCGCCGACGCGTTCCGCGCCACGGTGCTCGACCTGTCGGACTGGGGGCTGGTGGCCGCGGTCGCCCTGCTGCCGGCGCTCGTCGCCGAGGTCGTGCGCGGGGTGCTCCGGCGTCGCTGGGTCGCCTGACACCCGGCGCAGCCGGGGCCATGTCGCCGGCAGGTCAGCCGGCGGCGACCACCGTCCCTGCACCGGCGGACACGGGCGGGCGATAGCCGCCCGCCTCGGCGGCCGCCAGCGCCGCGCCCACGATCCCGGCGGAGTTGAGCAGGCGCGCGACCTGGAGCGGACCCCGCGGCGTCAGGTACTGCAGGTACCGCCTGGTCTCCTTGCTCACGCCGCCGCCGAGGATCACCAGGTCCGGCGAGAAGTAGCGGTAGATCCGGTCGAGGTACTGGTCGAACTCGCGGGCCCAGGCCTTCCAGCCCAGCTTCCGGCGCTCGCGCGCCGCGCCGCTGACCAGGGTCTCGGCGTCGCGCCGGTGGAACTCCAGGTGGCCGAACTCCGTGTTCGGCACCAGCCGGTCGTCCACGAACAGGGCGCTGCCGATCCCCGTCCCGATGGTCAGCATCAGCACCACGCCGTGCTGGCCCACGCCCGCCCCGTACCGCATCTCCGCCAGGCCCGCGGCGTCGGCGTCGTTGATGATCACGACGGGCCGGTCGAGATGCTGCTCGAGGACGTCCTGGGCCCGCACCTTGAGCCAGCTGTCGTCGATGTTGGCGGCGGTCCTGAGCCAGCCGTCCTTGGCCACGCCGGGCAGGCCGGCCCCGGTCGGCATCCCCTTCGTGCGGTGCCCCGAGGCCTCGATCCCCTCGATCAGGCGCGCCACCGCCTCGGCCACCGCGTCCGGGGTGGACGGTGACGGGGTCTTCTCGCGCAGGCGCGCCGACACGAGTGACCCGGTCTCCAGGTCCACGACCGCCGCCTTGACACCGGTGCCGCCGACGTCGATCCCGACCCCGAAGGGGCGTCCCTCGGAGGCGACTGCCGGCCGCTCGCGCTCCGCGCCGTCCTCCGGCTCCGCCTCGTTCCCTGGCCGCGCCGTCTCGTCGTCCATCCCGGGGCGCTCCCTCGCGCTGTCGTGGTCCTCCGTCATCCCCGAAGTCTAGCGGTCCTGCGCCGGAGCCACGCACGGCCGGGATACGAAGCGACCCGGCCGGGATCCGGGCCGGGTCGCTTCGCGCGGATGGCGGGGAGGTGTCAGGCCGCGCTGCTTCCGGCCGTCGCGCTGGCCGTCTGCGCCGCCGAGAGGAGCTCGAGATCGATCTCGACGCGGACCTCGTCGCCCACGAGCCAGCCGCCCGCCTCGAGGCCCACGTTCCAGGTCAGGCCCCACTCCTTGCGGCTGATCCGGGTCTGCGCGGAGAAGCCGGCGCTCAGGCCGCCCTGCATGTTGCGGGCCGCGCCGAGGTACTCCACGTCGAGGGCCACCGGGCGCGTCTGGCCGTGGATCGTCAGGTCGCCATGCAGGCGGAACCGGTCCTCGCCGGTCCGCTCGACGCGGGTCGAGGCGAACTCGATGGTCGGGAAGGTGTCCGAATCCAGGAAGTCGGCGGACCGGAGGTGCGCGTCGCGCTGCTCCATGGAGGTGTCGATGCTGGCGGCCTGGATGCTGGCCCGCACCGTCCCCTGCTCGGGGCGCTCGGGATCGAACGCGACGTCGATCGCGAAGTCGCGGAACTTGCCGCGCACGTTGGACACCATCATGTGGCGTACCGAGAACTGCACGGAGGAATGGACGGGATCAAGCTGCCATGCGGCCATCTGGTGACGAGGCTCCTCTGTCGTGTCCGGTCGCTCGTGCGGCCGATGTGGTTGCGAGCGCAACTATAGCACTGGATCATTGCGGTGGCAACTACCTGTCCCCGGCGTGTATGATCGCGCCGGACAGCAGGGGGGTGGAGGCAGGATGGCCGGGCAGCACGCGGTGCAGGACGTGACGGCGAGGCGGGATCCCGTGGTGGCCGGGGAGCGCATCCTCGGGCCGGACGGCATGCGGGCGTGGCACGCCTTCCTGCAGGCCCATGTCGCCGTCATGCGCCAGCTGGAGGCCGAGCTCGTCGCCCGGGGCGGTGTCTCGCTCGCCCAC
>JAJYGO010000422.1:10182-14070 GCA_021785115.1 Chloroflexota bacterium
ATGTGCTCGTCCAGCTCGCCGCGGCCGACGGCGGCCGCCTTCGCATGCACGAGCTGGCGGCCCGCGTCCTGCTCAGCCGCAGCGGGGTCACCCGGCTGGTGGACCGGCTGGAGGCGGATGGGCTGGTGCGACGCGCGACATGCCCCTCGGACGCCCGGGGATCCTTCGCGGTCCTGACCGAGGCGGGCGTGGCGCGCCTGGAGGCCGCGTCACCGGTCCACCTCGACGGCGTCCGTCGCCACTTCGCCGACCACTTCGACCAGGCGGAGCTCCGGGAGCTCGCGCGCCTGCTGGAGCGCCTGCCGGCGGATGGCACGGTGAGCGGCGCGCGGTCCGAGGGCGAGGCGCCCGGCCGGAGCGCCTGAGGGCCCGCCGGCCCGCCCGGCGCGCGCGTTCCGGCGACCGGGACGACGGCGCCATCCGGACATCGGCCGTACCATGCGCGCGAGATGTTCGATGCCTACGGCGACTTCAAGCGCCAGCTCCCCGACAGCGACCCTCAGGAAACCCTCGACTGGATCGATGCGCTCGACTCGGTCGTGCGCACCGCGGGCGCGGACCGCGCCCAGTTCATCCTCTACCGCCTGCTGAAGCGCGCACGGCAGCTGGACATCGGCCTGCCGCCGCTCACCCAGACCCGGTACATCAACACCATCTCGCCCGAGCAGGAACCGCCGTTCCCCGGCGATGAGGTGATGGAGCACCGCATCCGCCGCATGGTCCGCTGGAACGCGGTAGCGATGGTGCTGCGCGCCAACAACCTGACCGCGGGGATCGGCGGGCACCTGGCCACCTACGCCTCGGCGGCGACCCTGTACGAGGTGGGCTTCAACCACTTCTTCCGCGGCAAGGACGCGGAAGGGATGGGCGACCAGGTCTTCGTGCAGGGGCATGCCGCGCCGGGGATCTACGCGCGGGCGTTCCTCGAGGGCCGGCTGACGGTCGACCAGCTCGATCACTTCCGTCGGGAGGTCGTGCCGGGTGAGGGACTGAGCTCCTACCCGCACCCCCGCCTGATGCCCGACTTCTGGGAGTTCCCCACCGTCTCGATGGGGCTGGGCCCGCTGGCCGCGGTCTACCAGGCGCGCTTCAACCGCTACCTGGCGGCGCGCGGGATCAAGGACACGCGCCACAACCACGTCTGGGCCTTCCTCGGGGATGGCGAGATGGACGAGCCGGAGGCGATCGCCGCCCTGGGACTCGCCGGCCGGGACGGCCTGGACAACCTGACCTTCGTGGTCAACTGCAACCTGCAGCGCCTCGACGGGCCGGTGCGCGGGAACGGCAAGATCATCCAGGAACTGGAGGGCCTCTTCCGCGGCGCGGGCTGGAACGTCATCAAGGTGATCTGGGGCCGCGAGTGGGACGAGCTCCTCGCGCGCGACGTGGACGGCGTGCTGGTCCACCGGATGAACGAGACGCTGGACGGCGAGTTCCAGAAGTTCTCGGTGGAATCCGGCGCGTACATCCGCGAGCACTTCTTCGGCGGGGATCCGCGCCTCCAGGCGATGGTGGCGGACAGGACCGACGACGAGCTGCAGCGCCTGCGGCGCGGCGGGCACGACTACCGGAAGGTCTTCGCGGCCTACAGCGCCGCGCTGGCGCACCGGGGCGCGCCCACCGCGATCCTCGCCAAGACCGTGAAGGGCTGGACCCTGGGACCGGGCGTGGAGGCGCGCAACATCACGCACCAGGCGAAGAAGCTCTCGGAGGCCGAACTCCGGATCTTCCGGGACCGGCTCGAGCTGCCCATCCCGGACGCCCAGCTCAAGGAGGCGCCGTACTTCCATCCGGGACCCGACGCACCCGAGATCCGCTACCTGCTGGAACGGCGGCGGGCCCTCGGCGGCCCCCTTCCGCGCCGGGTGGTGGTGCCGAAGCCGGTCGACCTGCCCGGG
The DNA here is from genome assembly GCA_021785115.1 of Chloroflexota bacterium. The sequence goes on from JAJYGO010000422.1 coordinate 12,081, forward strand.
GACGCCGTCTTTGCCGAGTTCCGCGACGGTTCCGGCGGCCAGGCGGTCTCGACCACCATGGCGTTCGCCAAGCTCCTGCGCAACCTGATCCGCGACCGTCACGCGGGGCGGCGCGTGGTGCCCATCGTGCCCGACGAGGCCCGCACCTTCGGCATGGATCCCCTCTTCAAGGAGGTCGGCATCTACGCGGCGCACGGCCAGCGCTACGAGCCGGTGGACTCCAACCTGGTCCTCTCGTACCGCGAGGCGACGGACGGGCAGGTGCTGGAGGAGGGGATCACCGAGGCCGGATCGAGCGCCTCGTTCCAGGCGGCGGCGACCAGCTACGCCACGCACGGCGAGCCCATGCTGCCCTTCTACATCTTCTACTCGATGTTCGGCTTCCAGCGGACCGGCGACCAGTTCTGGGCGCTCGGCGACATCCGCGGCCGCGGTTTCCTGGTGGGCGCCACGGCCGGCCGGACCACGCTGCACGGCGAGGGGCTGCAGCACGACGACGGGCACAGCCTCCTGCTCGCCTCGGTCTACCCCGCCATGCGCGCCTACGACCCGGCGTTCGCCTTCGAGACGGCCGAGATCGTCCGGGACGGCATCGCGCGGATGCTGGGCGGCGACGACACCAGCTGCTACCTCACCGTGTACAACGAGAACTACGTGATGCCCTCGATGCCCGACGGCGTCGCCGACGGGATCGTCCGCGGGCTCTACCGCTTCCGCGGGGCTCCTGACATCGAGGGGAACGTGCGGGCCCGCGCGACGCTCCTCGGGAGCGGCTCGATCATGCAGCAGGTGATCCGCGCACAGGAGCTGCTGGCCGGGCGCTACGGCGTCGCGGCGGACGTCTGGAGCGCGACCTCGTACCAGCAGCTGCGCGCCGAGGCGCTGGAGGTGGAGCACTGGAACCGGCTCCACCCGGGCGAGCCGCGGCGGGTCCCGTACGTGACGGCGGCGCTCTCCGAGGCCGGGGCCGCGGGCCCCATCGTGGCCGCCAGCGACTACGTGACCGCGGTGCCGGACCAGGTCGCGCGGTGGATCCCGGGCACCTGGGTCTCGCTGGGCACCGACGGGTTCGGTCGGAGCGACACGCGCGAAGCGCTGCGCCGCTTCTTCGAGGTGGACGCCGAGCACATCGTGGTCGCGACGCTCGCCGCGCTCGCGGCCGGCGAGCGAATCGAGCGGGCCGTGGCGCAGGACGCGATCGGCGACCTGGGGCTCGACGCGGAGCACCCGTTCCCGCTGGTCTCCTAGCGGCGCAGATCGCGGTCGGAGGGGACGCCCCGGCGACCTGCCGGCTCAGCGCCCTGCGGCTTCGGGCGCGAGCGCCTCGGCGACCTTGCCCAGGAACCAGCGTGCCGTCCCGCGTGCCGCGATGTTGAGCAGCGCGCGGTCCAGGATCACCCCGATCTCGCCACCCGGGGGCGCGTAGTAGCCCTCGAGCGTCAGCTCGCCTGCCAGGACCGTCAGCGTCCCCACGAAGACCGGGAAGAGGGGCGCGAGGTTGGCCGACCGCCAGCTCACGTCGACCCGGAACCCGCCGGGGATCGACTCGACCGGCCCCAGGTCCACCAGGGCGGCCTTGCGCAGGACCATGTGGCGTGCCTGCTCGCGCATCGGGAGGACCAGGTCGCTCTCGAAGCGGCGCACGTCGGGCCGGTCGACCGGGCGATCCAGCGGCGTTCCGAGCCATTGCGCGCCGCCGTCGTCCAGGGACGCGCGCGCGCGCGCCGGGTCACCCTCCCACGGCTGCACGAGCCGCAGGTGAACGGCGTGGTCGTCGGTGCGGGTTTCGGGAGGCGGAACGGACATGGGTGCGCTCTGCGGTGCGGGACGCGGATCGGGTAATTCTCCGGTGGGCGGGCGACCCGCCCAAGCTGCCGAATGGCCCCCTCGGGACACTCCACACGGAGACGGAGCCCTCCGGATGGGTAGGGTACCCCGCTCCGGCCCGGCAGGGCCGCCGGGAACGGCCGGGAACGGCTGGCCGGCCGGT
>JAJYGO010000285.1 GCA_021785115.1 Chloroflexota bacterium
CCGACCATCCAGATGTTCCTGTACTCGGTTTCGACGGGCAGCGTCGACTTCGGCTACCGGCTCACCTGGTCCTTCGACGCGTTCACGATCATCCCGAAGCAGTTCTCGCGCCAGTTCGCCAACTCGCTGATCTACGGCACGCTCGCGACCATCATCACGTTCCTGATCTCCTACCCGCTCGCCTACTTCATCGCGTTCCGGGGCGGCCGCTACAAGAACCTGGTCCTCTTCCTGGTCATCGCGCCGTTCTTCACCAGCTTCCTGATCCGGACGATCTCCTGGCAGATCATCCTGGGCAACAACGGCCCCGTGATCGGCCTCATGCACGCCGTCGACATCTTCCGGGCGGTGCCCGAGAACTTCACCTTCATGGGCGAGCCCGTGGCGGTGGTCTCGGGGCTCGTCTACAACTTCCTCCCCTTCATGACCCTGCCGCTCTACGTGGCGCTCGAGCGGATCGACATCCGCCTGATCGAGGCGGCCCAGGATCTCTACGCGGGGCCCTGGCGACCGCGCGGGTGGCTCTACGGCGCCGTCGGCGGGGCGATCCTGGGCGGGTTCATCGGCTTCGGGATCGACTGGGACATCCCGATCTTCGCCCTCGTCGGCGCGGTCCTCGGCACGATCATCCTGGGGGTCTTCGTCTCGGAGTCATTCCTCCGGGTGACCTTCCCCCTCTCGCTGCCGGGCGTGTTCGCGGGATCCCTCCTCACCTTCATCCCCGCCCTCGGCGACTACGTGAACGCCACGCTGCTGGGCAGCCCCAAGACGCAGATGATCGGCAACGTGATCCAGGCCCGATTCCTGGAATCAAACGACTACCCGATCGCGTCGGCGCTCTCGATCGTGCTGATGGTGGGGATCATCGTGGCGGTCATGCTCTACGCGCGGATGCTGGGCACCGAGGACCTCAGCGGAGGGGCAATGCTGTGACCGCCATCGCCCGGGACCTGGCCCCTGCCCGCCCCCGGCCGGGGGCCCGCCAGCGGCTCGCCGCGTGGGTGGACCGCTGGGGGCTCGCCGTCTACACGGTGGCCGCCGTCGCGTACCTGCTGATGCCGATCGCGGTGATGATCGCCTTCAGCTTCAACGAGCAGGTGGGCAAGTTCAACTACCAGTGGCACGCCTTCTCGCTGGCGGCCTGGCTGAACCCCTTCGGCCGCCCGGGCATGGAGTCGGCGATCATCACCAGCCTGCAGATCGCCTTCATCTCGACGCTGGTGGCGACCGCGCTGGGCACGCTGATCGCGGTCTCACTCACGCGCTACCAGTTCCCCGGTCGCTCCGCCACGAACCTCTTCATCTTCCTGCCGATGGCGACCCCCGAGATCGTGATGGGGGCGAGCCTCCTGACACTCTTCGTCAACACCGCGCAGGCGCCCTTCGACGCGATCATCCCGAAGGGGCTCCTCTTCCCGCTCGGCTTCAACACGATCCTGATCGCCCACATCATGTTCAACATCAGCTACGTCGTGGTCACCGTGAAGGCGCGCATGGCGGGGTTCGACCGGCGCCTGGAAGAGGCCGCCATGGACCTGGGGGCGAACGAGTGGACGACCTTCTGGCGCGTCACGTTCCCCCTGATCTTCCCGGGGATCCTGGCGGCGGCGCTGCTGGCCTTCTCGCTCTCCATCGACGACTTCGTGGTCACCAACTTCACGTCCGGCCTCACCAACACGTTCCCGATCTGGGTGTGGGGATCGATCCGGAACTCGCTCCCCGTCCAGATCAACGTCGTCGGCACCATGATCTTCGGCGCCGCGGTGCTGCTGGTGCTCGGATCCACGCTGCTGCAGCGACGGGGCCACTAGGGATCGCGCCGTGGCCCGTTCCGACGCGAATCCCTCCCGGCAGGCCACGGGCGGCTACCTGCGCATCGCCGAGGCGGCGGCCATGGTCGGCGCCAGTCCGTCGCGCCTCCGCCAGTGGGAACGCGAGGGCCTGATCCGTCCATCCCGCGGACCCGGCGGCCAGCGGCGCTACGCGCCGCGCGACGTCGATCTTGCCCGCGAGGTGGCCCGGCTCCGCGCCGAGCGCCTGAACGCCCCGGCGATCCGTCGGCTGCTGACCGCGGCCGACGGCCCGGCATGGGACGGGCATGCGCATCACCCACCGACCGAGCGCATGGGCGCACGGCTCCGGGAGATCCGCCTCGGGCGGGGCCTCACCCTGCACGACGCCGCCGCCAGGACGGGCCTCTCGGCGAGCTTCATCTCGTCGTTCGAGCGCGGCCTCTCCGGCGCCTCGCTGGCCGCCCTCCAGCGGCTGACCGCCGCCTGCGGCACCACGGTGTCCGAGCTGACCCGCGAGGACCCCCCGACCGCCGGCCGCGTGGTGCGGGCCGGGGAGCGGCGCGTGGTGGAGCTGGGCGGGCCCGCCATCCGCATGGAGGACCTGTCGAACGCGCCGACCGCCCTGGAGGGGCAGCTCTTCGTGCTGGCCGCCGGAGCCCGCAGCAACGGCTGGTACGCCCACCCCGGGGAGGAACTGATGTTCGTGCTGGCCGGGCGCCTGGGCGTCTGGCTGGGCGACCAGGAGTACTACGAGCTCGCGGAGGGGGACTCGCTCACCTTCCCCTCGACGCTGTCGCACCGCTTCCGGGCGCTCGCCGCATCCGAGACCAGGCTCATCTGGGTCAACACGCCACCGACCTTCTGAGGAGGCAATCGTGACCGAGGCAAAAAGGATCGCCGCCACGCCGCTCGATCGCTCGGTGATCCCCGCCGTCTGGTCCCGCTACACCGACCTGGTCGTGGACCGGGGCGAGGGGTCCTGGCTGATCACCACCGACGGCGAGCGGTACCTCGACTACAGCTCGGGGATCGGGGTCACCAACACCGGGCACGCCCATCCCCGCGTGGTGGCGGCCATCCAGGCCCAGGCCGCCAAGCTGCTCCACGGCCAGCAGAACATCGTCTACCACGAGCCGGGGCTGCGGCTGCACGAGCGGTTGCGCCACGTGCTGCCGGGCGACGACTGGCAGGCCTTCCTGGCCAACTCCGGGGCGGAGGCGGTGGAGGCGGCGGTGAAGCTGGCACGGGCCGCCACCGGCCGGCCGGCGATCGTCGCGTTCCGCGGCGGCTTCCACGGGCGGACCGCCCAGGCGATGGCGCTCACCACCTCCCGGGTCACGGTGCGCGGCGACTTCGAGCCGCTGCCCGGTTCCGTGTACCACGCGCCCTACCCCTACTGCTACCGCGCCACCGGCGGCCCGCACGACCCGGCGGCGTGCACCTGCGACTGGGAGGCGCAGCTCGAGACGCTCTTCGCCCAGGTGGTGGCACCGTCCAGGGTCGCCGCCTTCGTCGTGGAGCCGGTCCTGGGCGAGGGGGGCTACGTGGTGCCGCCGCGTGGCTTCCTGCCGCGGCTGCGCGAGATCGCCACGCGCCATGGGATCCTGCTGGTCGTGGACGAGGTCCAGACCGGCTTTGGACGGACCGGCCAGCTCTTCGCCGTGCGGCACGTGGACGTGGCGCCGGACATCATGATCGTGGCCAAGGGGATCGCCTCCGGGCTGCCGCTGGGCGGGATCGTGGCACGCCGCGACCTGATCGCCCGCTGGGCGCCGGGGGCCCACGGCGGCACCTACGGCGGGAACGCGGTCGCCTGCGCCGCCGCCAACGCCACGCTCGACGTGATCGAGAGCCAGGGGCTGGTCGAGAATGCCCGCGAGCGCGGCGGCCAGCTGCTCGACGGGCTCGCGGCGGTCCGCCCGCGGTTCCCCCGGCTGGGCGACCTGCGCGGGCTGGGCCTCATGGTGGGACTCGAGTTCGTGCGCGCCGACGGCGACGATCCGCGCGCACCCGATCCGGACCTGGCCAGGCGCGTCATCGCGGCGGCGCTCGAGCGCCACCTCATCGTGCTGTCGGCGGGGAGCTGGGGCCAGGTGGTGCGGCTCATCCCGCCACTGGTGACCACGTCCCGGGAGGTCGACCACGCGGTCGCGGTGCTCACCGAATCGATGGAGGTCGCGGGGGCGTAGGCCCCGCGACCTCCGGGTTCGGCGGGTGGGATCGCCCACCCGCCGCTGGTGTCTGCCGGAGCCCCGTTCAGGCGGTGACCGCCTGGCGGAGCGCGTCGGGGAGCGGGCGATGCCGCTCCGGGGCGTGGATGTGGCGCCCCAGCAGGTCATGCGTGCCGTCGACGCGGAGCTCCTTGTAGAGCAGCTCGAGCTTGGCGGCCTGCGTGGCCAGGATCTCGTCCTTGGTCTCCAGGTCCCACAGCTGCCGCTTGAGCGGGCCGAGCGCCTTCTTGCGCGTCTTGTAGACGAACTGCTGCTCGGTCTCGCCGGGCGTGCGCTCCGCCTCGCAGTTGGCGTACACCCACACCTCGACCTCGTCGTGCAGCGCGCGCGGCGTGGCGGGGTGGTCGTACAGCGTGTTCTGGAAGCCCGTGGCCAGGTGGATCTCCGCCGTGTCCACCTCCGGGAAGTGGTGGAAGAGCTCGTCCGGCAGGGTGGAGGCGCCGTGCTGGACCGCGCCCGCGAGCCCGTAGTCGCGGCAGATCGCGGAGAGCCGGCGGATGGTGTCGAAGTCGACCTTCACCTGGGCGACGCCGCCCCCGGGCAGCGGCACGCCGCCGTGGCTCGTCCCGGTCTGGATGCTCACTTTCGACAGCCCGGGCACCCCGCTTCCTGCGCGGCGGTCGAGCTCGCGCCGGAAGCCGTCCAGGAACGCGCGGAGCTCGGGCTCCGTGGAATTCTGCTTGCCGACCTCGCCGATCTCACCGCCGATGCTGACGGTCAGCCCGGCGGGCTCGATCTCGCGGATCAGCGCCGCCAGCTCGCCGGCACGCTCGTAGTTGGTGCGCTGCTGCTCGTCGACGGTGGATCGCGACAGGTCCACCAGGGTGGAGCTGTCGATGTCGATGTTGCCGTAGCCCACCGCGATCGCGTCGCGGGTGGCCTTCCGCAGCGATTCGGTCACGCCCTCCGCGTCGGCGGCGTACTTCTTCGCGTTGAACTGGTAGTGGTCACCCTGGACAAAGACGGGATCCGCCCACCCGGCGGCGATCGCACCGGCCAGGCAGCTGGTGATGTACTCGCCGGGCCGCTGGAACGTGTACTCCTGCTCGCTGCGGGCGAGCTCCAGGATCAGGGGCCCCACCCCGTGGCGGCCCGCCGTCTCGTACACGGTGCGCGCCATGTCGAAGACCTGCGTGCGCAGGTTCATGGCCGGGACGGTGAACCCGCCGACCTCCCCGCGCCCGCGGGCCATGTACAGCTCGTGGATGCTCGCCGAGCGGATCCCCAGCTCCTGCGCGGCTTCCCACACGATCCAGCGGGCGGCCTCCACGGTCGCCGGATCCTCGCTGAACGTCGCGGTCCAGGCGAGGTCCCGGATCCCCCGGTCGCGAAACGCGCGCTCGTCGTCGATGACGAGCCGCTCGCCGTCCACGTGGGCGGTGCCGCGGAGCAGGTCGAGCAGTGCCGCCGGCGAGCCGGCGACGGTGGGCTGAGGCATTGGTGACCTCCGTTGGCGGGACGCCCGGGTTGGCGACGCGTGTCGCGTTCGTTGTCGGGGCGAATCCTACCGCGGCCCCGGCCGCCGACGGGGGTGCCGAATTTCGTTCCCGAGGCACTGGCGGCCGGCCCATGTCACGCCTACGGTCGACACCGATGATCCGTCACGGCCTCGCATCGCTGGTCCTGATCGCGGGCCTCGCCGCGTGCGGCGGCGCGGCGCCCACCGCACCCGCCACGGCCTCCCCCGCGCCGCCGGAGTCAGCGGCGTCTCCGTCGGCGCTCGTCCACGAGCCGATCCTCCTCTTCTTCTCGCACGGCGCGACGAGCGACGTCTGCGTGGCCGACCACCCGGTGGTGCGATGGGTTCCCGAGCGTTCGATCGAGATCATCGTGGCCCAGCTCGTCCGCGGTCCCACGGAGGCCGAGCGCGCGGCCGGCTACTCGAGCTGGTTCTCGCCCGCCACCTCGGCCGCGGTGGAGGGCGCGGTCCTCTCCGACGGGATCGCGCGGGTCGACTTCCGGGACCTCGATCTGTTGATCCCGAACGCGTCCAGCTCGTGCGGCTCCAGCGTGCTGCTGAGCTCCCTCGACGCCACCCTGCGGCAGCTGCCGGCCGTGCGCGAGACCCGGTATTCGATCGGGGGCAGCGAGGAGCGCTTCTACCTGTGGCTGCAGATGTCGCCCCCCGGCTCGACGTGACGGCCGGCTCGTGCCGGCCCGCGGTCCGCACGGTGGCGTGGCCCTGCGCCGACGGGCCTGCCAGGCGGTGGGCGCCTAGGCCACGCGGCGCGTCCGCCGTTCCAGGTAGTCCACCAGCACGAACTCCTCCAGGCGCTCGGGGCTCGCGTAGAAGGCGCGCCCGCGGTTCATGCGGCTGATGCGGTCCACGAACTCGCCGAGGGCACGCGATCGCTCGAGCATGAACGTGTTGATGGTGATCCCCTCGCGGGTGCATCGCGCCACCTCGCGCAGGGTCTCCTCGATGGTGCGCCGGGTGGGCGGGTAGCTGAACTCCACGCGCCCGTCCTCGATGTGCGCGGTCGGCTCGCCGTCCGTCACCACGATGATCGAGCGGTTGGCCGTCGGCGCCGTCGCCAGCAGCCGCCGCGCGAGCAGCAGGGCATGCTGCAGGTTGGTGCCGTAGCCGCGGCCCTGCCAGGAGAGAGAGACCAGGGTCCGCGGCGCGATCTCCTGTGCGACATAGGCGAAGCCCACGACGCGCAGCGTGTCCCGCGGGTACCGGGTCCGGATGAGGGTGTCCAGCGCGATCGCCACCTTCCTGGCGGCGACGTAGCAGCCGCGCAGCAGCATGGAGCGGCTCATGTCGAGCAGGAGCACGGTCGAGGCCGAGGTGGACTCCTCCGCGTCGTGGACCTGGAAGTCGGACGGGTCGAGGCGGAGCGGCGGACGCACCGGGCCGGCCGCCAGGGCCCGGCGGGCCACCGCGCGGTCCAGCGTCGCCCGCAGGTCCAGGTCGAACGGGCGGCCGAACTCGTAGGGTGACGACGTCCCGCTTCGCTCCCCGGTCCCGCCGCTCCCCTGGATGCGGTGACCGCCGAACGCGTCGCGGCCCAGCCGCCCGAAGACCTCGTCGAGTACCTTCTGGCCGATGCGGCGCCGTCCGCGTGGCGTCAGCTCCAGCCGGTCGCCCTCGCGGGTCGCGTACCCCGCGTCCTCCAGCGCCCGGGCCGCCTGCTGCAGCGCCGCCAGGTCGTCCGCCGACTCCGCGTCCAGCAGCCGCGCCACCTCGGCCGGGTCCACGGCGGCCAGCGCCGGCGGGTCGTCGGCGGCGGCCAGCTGCTCGCCGAGCCGGTCGAGCCGCTGGAGCGTGCCGATCTCGTCGAGGGCCTCCTCGAGCCCGAGCTCCTGGTCGCCGGCGAACGGGAACGCCTCTCCCAGGCCCTGCGGCAGGAGCCGGTCCAGCATCGCCCCGAGGCGCGCCAGGTCCCAGCGCAGCCGGTCGTCCCGCAGCAGCGCATCCATCAGCGAGCCCAGCTCGGCGCGCTGATCGGGCGTGAGGGACCGGAGGAGCGACTGCATGGCGGCCATCTGCTCGGCGAGCTGGGCGATCACGTCGTCCAGGTCCCGCGCGCCCGGGAACTGGTGACCGTACCGGGCCAGGAAATCCCCGGCATCCGGGTTGCTGCCCTCCAGCCGCTCCTGCAGCAGCCGCTCGAGGTCCCGCACCATCTCGCGCGTGGCGCGCAGGTCCTCGGGCGTGGCCGAGCGCAGCCGGTCGGCCAGTCCCTTGAAGGTCGAGTCCAGCACGCGGCCCCGGAGCCGGTCCACCAGGTGCTGGAAGTCGTCGCGGGCGGCGGGCTCGAGGAACTCGTACGCCTCGAGGGCGCGGATCTGCTCCCCCACGTCGGCAGGCAGGGCGTCGAGCGCCGCCCGGTGCCGACGCGCCATCTCGCGCAGCATCTCCCGCGTCGAGGCGTCGATGGTCGCGTCGCCGGTGCCGCCGTCACGTGCCTGCCCGGCCTCGCCGCCGGGCGGCTCACCGGAGGCCATCCGCCGATCGATCCCGGCACGTTCGGTGTCCACGATCTCCTGCAGCTGTCGCCGCAGGTCGCCCAGCACGTCGTCCAGCCCGTGGCGCCGCAGCAGCTCGCGACGCCGCTCGGCCAGGCGCCGCTGCAGCTCCCGCAGCCCGGCCCGGCCGCCCAATGGCGAGCCGCCCTCGTCGATCGCCCGCCGGAGCGCCTCGTCCAGGTCGCCGTCGGCCAGCACGTCCTCGGAGAGCGCGTCGAGCAGCTCGCCGGCGTCGAGATCGTCGAGCCGCTGGCTGCCGTCCCACCGCGCGTACCGCGCCCGCCCGCGATCCGCCCCCCAGGACGTGCTCATCGCCGGTACGTGCCGCCCCCGCCGACGGCCGCGTGGCGTTCCTTGTTGAGGCGCCGCTGGAGGTGCAGCCCCTCCAGCACGAACTCCACGCCGGACGCGATCGCGGCGGGCGAGTCCCCGGCGCCCAGCCTGGCCACGGCCGCGCCGAGCCCCGGCACCTCGCGGGCGAGGTGCACGTACTCCCGGGACGGGACCATCTCGCCCGTCTCCACCTGGAGCCCGGCGTCGAACGCCGCGACCACCTCGTCGGTCGGGTCGCCGGAGAGCAGGCGCCCGAAGACGGCCAGCACCGAGCGGTTGACCAGTCGCTCCACGATCCGCTCCTCGGGGATGATGTCCCCGACGGTCTCCAGCTCGATCTTCCCGACCGTCGAGGGCAGCAGCGCCACCAGGTCGCTCACGCGCGGCGCGGCGCTCGGCTCGCCCAGGCGGACCGCCCGCCGGTACGCGTTGGCCAGGAGCGTCTCCAGGTTCGACGTGCTCACGCGCACGCTCACGCCGGACCGCTGGCTCACCTCGGGGGCGCGCCGCGCCAGGTGGGAGATCTCGGCCACCACCTCCAGCATGTGGTGCGGCTCCTCCAGGCGCGGTCCCCCCGGCACGTCCTCGAACCGCATCCGCTCCTGGCGCATGATCGAGATCTCGTCGTCCAGTGTGCGCGGGTAGTGGGTCCGGATCTGGGAGCCCAGCCGGTCCTTCAGCGGCGTGATGATCCGGCCCCGGCTCGTGTAGTCCTCCGGGTTGGCGCTGGCGACCACGAACAGGTCGAGCGGCAGGCGCACCGTGTAGCCCCGCACCTGGACGTCCCGCTCCTCGAGGATGTTGAGGAGCCCGACCTGGATCCGCTCGGCCAGGTCCGGCAGCTCGTTGATCGCGAAGATGCCCCGGTTGGTCCGGGGGATCAGCCCGAAGTGGATGGTGGTCTCGTCGGAGAGGTAGCGGCCCTCCGCCACCTTGATGGGATCCACCTCGCCGATCAGGTCCGCGATGGTGATGTCCGGCGTGGCGAGCTTCTCCCCGTAGCGGCGGTCCCGGGGCAGCCAGTCCACCGGTGTCCCGTCGCCGCGCGCCGCGACGAGCTCCCGGCCGGCGGCGCTCAGGGGGGCGAAGGGGTCGTCGTGCAGCTCGCTCCCGGCGACCACGGGGATCGCCTCGTCGAGCAGCTCCACCAGCAGGCGCGCCATGCGGGTCTTGGCCTGGCCGCGCTCGCCCAGGAAGACGAGGTCCTGGCCGGCGAGGATGGCGTTCTCGACCGCCGGCACGACGGTCTCCTCGTAGCCGACGATGCCGGGGAAGAGGCGCTCCCCGGCCGCAAGCCTCGCGACCAGGTTCGCACGCATCTCCTGCTTGACGGTGCGCGGGCGGTACCCCGCCGCGCGGAGTTCCCCGAGCGTGGCCGGTCGGCGGGCAGCGGCGGACGTCCGGGCACCTGCCCGGCTTCGGGCGGGTGCCTCCTTCCGGCCGCGCGCCGTGCCGCGCGCCGTGGCGCGCGCCGCCGGACCGCCGGCGCGGGCGGGTTCTCGGGCCGTCGCCGGATCGCGGGCGCCAGCCGGGTCGCGGGCGCCGTCTGCCTGCGGCTGGTCGTCTCCCCGGGCCCGCGTCACGCGTCGCCTCCCGCCCGCGGCCCCGAGCGACGCGCGCGCAGCGTCTCGAGCGCCTCGCGCGACGTGCGCCCGGACGCGACCAGCGCCGCGATGAGCCGCGACCGCTGCAGGTGCTCGTGCTCGAACTCGTCTCGGGCGAGGCCCACGCGCATGGCCAGCTCCGCGGTCACGCCCCACTCGAAGTGCTCGAGGGCGTCCCGGGCCGGGTCGAGCGTGGCCAGGATGGCCGGGGGACGCCGCTGCAGGTGGCCCGCCGCGTCCCGCTCGAGCGGTCGCACGTAGTGGCACGCCATCACCCGCCAGCGGGCGATCTCCGGCTCACCCGCGACGCTCGGGGCGAGCCGGCGCATCACCAGCACCATGCCCAGCCGGCGCAGCTCGTCCGGCTCCAGGGATGCGGGCGGCGCGCCCAGGCGCGCCAGGACCTGCTGGAGCGAATCGGCACGGATCGTCGCGGCGAGGCCGTAGCCTCGCTGCAGGGCCCGCACCAGGGTGCGAACCGCGATGCCGGACAGCCCGCCGGCGTCGTCCGCCGCGAGTTCTCCCGCCACGAGGTACGTCGTCTCCGGGGGAGCCGGCCTGGCCGGCGGGAGGGCGAGTGCGGGCTCCGGGACCTCCCAGCCGAGGGCCGCCGCGTCCCCCAGCCAGTCGAAGGTCTCCCCGGCGCCGCGCAGGTCCAGTCGCCGGGTCACCGGCGGAAGCAGGTCCAGGAACGCCGCGAGCAGCGTCCGCGGTCCCTCGCCGGGATCGGGGGCCACCGCCATCAGGGGGACGTTGGCCTCCACCGTGATCCAGAGCAGCGCGGCCAGTTCGGCGTCCAGCACGTGCCGGGCGACGAGCTCGGGAACGGTGACGGCGGGCGATGGCTCGCGCTCGGGAGGCCACCGACCCGCATCCTGCGGGGGACGATCCACGGCGCCTCCAGGACGACAGGCAGGAGATCAGGGCCGGGACTCTACGCGCCATCCCGAGGGTCGTCAAACGCTCGACCCCTCGGCCCCACCCGGCCCGGGATCCGGATCCCTCAGGCCGGGAGGCGCCCCTCCCGTGCCACGAGTTCGAGGAGCGGCCGTTCACGGCGGATCGTCGTGGCGGCCCCGTGGCCCGGCAGGACGCGGAGCGGGTCGTCGAGCCCGGCAAGTCGGGAGAGCGACTCCACCATCGCCTCGGAGGACCCGCCCGGGAGGTCCACCCGGCCCCAGCCACCGGCGAAGAGCGTGTCGCCGCTGAACAGGACCCCGTCGTCCGGCGCCAGCAGGCAGACCGAACCCTCCGTGTGGCCCGGCGTGTGGAGCACCAGCAGGCGGATCGCCCCGAAGCGGATCACACCGGCCTCGGCCAGCTCGACCGCCGGCACCGAGGGCGGGATCGGGAAGGGGGCAAAGAGCGGCTGCGGATCCTCGAGCCCGTGGCGGTCGAGCGGATGGCAGGCGATGGGCGCCCCGGTCGCCGCCTGCACCGCCGCGTTGTCGCCCACGTGGTCCCAGTGGCGGTGCGTGCTCACGATGAGCCGCAGCGTCCAGTCGCGGGCGGCCAGCTGCTCGCCGATCCACGCCGCCGAGGGGATGGCGGTGTCGATCGCGATCGCCTCGCGGGTTTCGGGATCCCCGAGCAGGTAGACGTTCGTCGCGAGCGGGCCGGTCGCCCGCTGGATCAGCTCCACGCGGCGCTCACGGAAGCCGGACGGGCGACGACCACGAGCCGGGCGCTTCGCGCCGGGTCGCCGTCGCCGGGTCGGCGGACCTCATGCGCCGGCCGGGCGCGGAGCTCCCAGCGTGCGGCCCGGGGTGGGCCCGGCCGCCGGCAGCTCGTCGCCGATCCCCCGCTCGGCGCGGACCCGTCGGGCGGCCTCCACCACCACGCGCATCTTCTCCCTCGCCTCCTCGACCGTGCGCGTCTTCAGCCCGCAGTCGGGATCGACGAAGATGCGCTCCGGCGGCAGGACCTCGAGCGCCCGCCGGATCCCGTCGGCGGCCTCCTCGACCGATTCGATCCGGTGGCTGTGCACGTCCACCACGCCGAGGCCGATCGCCTTGGTGAAGGGGACGTCGCGGAACCGCTCCAGCAGGTCGTAGCCCGAGTTCGCCATCTCCAGGTCCACCTGGTCGACGGGGATGTCCAGCATGGTCGGGTAGGCGCGCATGAAGTCGCCGTAGCAGATGTGCGTGATGGCGTGCGCCGCCAGCCCGTCGGTGACGATCGCCATCGCCTCGGCCACCAGCGGCAGCTCGTCCATCCGCGCGGACGCCGCGGGCTCGTCGATCTGCACGAAGCGCGCCCCGGCGGCGGCGAGGTCCATCGCCTCCTCGTGGATCGCCCTGGCCAGGTCGAGGACGAACTCCCGGCGCGAGCCGTAGTGCTCGTCGAAGCTCCAGTCGGCGATGGTGTAGGGCCCCGTCAGCATCCCCTTGACCGGGCGCTCGGTGAGCGACTGGGCGTATTGCCACGCCTCGACCGTGATCGGGTGCGTGCGGCGCACGGGACCCACGGCGATGGGCTTGTGGTAGTAGCGGTTGCCGTAGCTGCGGACCAGGCCGCCGATCTCGAAGCCGGCCATCTCCTCGGCGAAGTAGGTGGCCATGTCCCCGCGGTACATCTCGCCGTCGACCAGGATGTCGACGCCGAGCTCCTCCTGGAAGCGGATCCAGTCCTCCGTGGCGCGCCGCTCGAGCGCGTGCAGCTCCTCGTCACCCAGGCGCCCGGCGGCGTGCTCGGCGCGGGCCTTCACGAGCTCCGGCGGCTTGGGGAACGATCCGACCGAGGTGGTCCAGAGTCCGTTGCTCATGGCCGGCTCCTCCTCCGTGCGGCAGCCCCCGGTCGCTCGGAGGGCGGCTGGTAGAACCCGAGGGCGGCGCTCCGCGCGTCGACCGCGCGTGGGTCGATCACCTTCGCGAGCTCCTCCGGGTCCGTGATGGCCGCCTTGCGGGCGGCCTCGCCGAGCGCCCGGACCTTCGCCCTGGCACGGTCGCGGGGCAGGTACTCCAGGCTCGTGGAGGGAGCGAGCGCGACCCGCTCCAGCCCGCGCGACCCGGTGGAGGCCGCGTAGTGGGCCGCCCAGATCATCACCGGCTCGTCGTCCGGGCGCGTGTTGCGGGCGTCCGCGACGCCGCACACGATGCCGCGCTCGCGCGGCGCCTGGGCGATCAGCTCCCAGTTGCCCGGCCCGGCTATCAGGTCGAACAGGTAGCTTCGGAACGGCAGATCGAAGAGCAGTGCCGGGCCGGCCGCCACGGCGTCGCCCATCGTCACCGACAGGCACAGGTGGGCGTCGTCCAGTCCCGCGGTCGCGCGGCGGAGTGCCTCGGCCGCCAGGGCGCGTTCGGCGTCGTCCTCGGCCCCGATGAGCGTCAGCGCGTTCTCGTCGAGCTGGATCACCGGGGTGCCGGCGGCATGCAGCGCGCGCAGCTCGGCGTTCACGGCCTCGGCGAGGGCCAGCGTCAGCCGCTCGCGCCCCACGGTCCCCGCGTCCGAGAGACGCCCCAGGGTGTAGGGCCCGACCAGGCACTGCTTGACCGGCGGAGCGGCCGTCCCGCGCTCCGCGGCGAGCAGCGCCGCCGTCTCCTGCGCGAAGCGCCAGTCGTCGACCGTGACGGGGCGTTCCCAGCGGGGCTCCTCCGCGGCACGCGGCTGGCGGAAGTAGGTGTTGGTGTCGAAGTAGCGCAGGAGCCCCGTGATCTCGAACCCGGCGAGCCCCCGAGCGACCGCCGTCTGCTGGTCCTCCCAGCGGACCTGGCCGTCGGTGAGGAGCTCCAGGCCGGCGTCCATCTGCTCCGCCATCACCTCGCGGACCAGCTCGTCCTGCGTCTCGCGGAACGCGGCGTCGTCGATCTCGCCGCGCTCCAGCCGGGCGTGGGCGGCACGCAGCCGGAAGGGCTCTCCTGGAAGCGGGGTGCGCGGGTAGGCACCGACGAGCGTGGCGAACATGCGGACTCCTGGGCGACGGCGGACGACCGGGCGATTGTACGGGAACGTCTCCGGGAGTCCCGGCGCTGCCCACGGCGCCCATGCGGCGGATGTCCGACAATCCGCCGCATGACCATGCCTTCCGCCGACGCTTCCCCTCGCCAGCCACTCGTCCAGCCGGTCGCCGTCCGGGGTCTCCGCGGGGCGGTCGTG
>JAJYGO010000459.1 GCA_021785115.1 Chloroflexota bacterium
GGCTGCTCGCGCATGAGCGCCGCGACCAGCGCGCTGCCGAGCCTGCCGCCGGCCCCGGTGACGGCGATCCTCACGGCGTGGGGTCGGCTGCGGCGGCGCGGAATCCGCGGGCGGCGCCGGGTGCGCCTCGGACGACGGCCGCGCCGGGCGCGCCTCGGACGACGGCCGCAATGCCGCGCGCGGCACGGGCTGCGGCGTGTTCGAGGGTGCCGGTCACGGCGCCGCCGGATCGTGCGGGGTGCTCCCCGCCAGGCGCGCCCCGTACTGGCGCGCGTAGTAGCCGCGCCACTCGCCCGACTTCAGGGGCCGCCACCAGTCCTCGTGCTCGCGGTACCAGCGCACCGTGGCCGCCAGCCCGTCCTCCAGCGGCACCCGCGCCGACCAGCCGAGCGCCGCGATGCACGCCCCATCCATCTTGTAGCGCCGGTCGTGGCCGGGGCGGTCCTCCACGTGCCGGATCAGCTCGTCCCCGCGGCCCAGCTGCGCCAGGATCCGGCGCGTCAGCTCCAGGTTGGTCAGCTCGGCCACGCCCGGGAGGTTGTACACGCCGCCTGGCTGGCCCCGGCGCAGCACCAGCTCGATCCCGGCCGCGTGGTCGTCCACGTGGATCCAGTCGCGCCGCTGCAGGCCGTCGCCGTAGAGCGGGAGCGCCTGTCCGTCGATCGCGTTGGTCACGAAGAGCGGGATCACCTTCTCGGGGTACTGGTAGGGACCGTAGGTGTTGGACCCGCGCGTGATCACGGCGTCGATGCCGTGGGTGATCACGTAGCTGCGGACGAGCAGGTCGCCGGAGGCCTTGGCCGCCGCGTAGGGGCTGCGGGGGCGCAGCGGGGCGTCCTCGTCGCTGGCGCCCTCCGGCACCTCGCCGTAGACCTCGTCGGTGGAGACCTGCAGGTAGCGCACCGGGTGGTCGGCCCGACGCACGGCCTCGAGCAGGGTGTGCACGCCGAGCACCCCCGTGCGGAGGAACGCGGTGGGGTCGTGGATGCTGCGGTCCACGTGCGACTCGGCGGCGAAGTTGACCACGGCGTCGGCGTCGGCGACGAGGGGGGCGACGACGAGGGGGTCGGCGATGTCCCCGACGATCAGCCGGAAGCGGCCGGCCTGGTCGGGGTCGTCCTCGCAGGGGGCCAGGTTGGCGGGGTTGCCGGCGTAGGTCAGCTTGTCGAGGACGGTGACGATGATCTCGGGATCGGCGCGCAGGAGGTTGCGCACGAAGGCGCTGCCGATGAACCCGGCGCCGCCGGTGACGAGCAGCGAATGGAAGGCGCGGTCCCCGGTCCGCTGTCGACGGGGGGTCGGGCGGGGGGCGGCGCTCCGGCGGGGCGTGGGCCCAGGGTCGGCGGGGTCGGGCGAGGCGGCCGATATGGTGCGGGTCGCGGGTCGCCGCTCGGGCGCCAGGACGCGGCCGGAGCCGGCGCCATGGCGGGGGGTCGGGGTCATCGCGGGCGCTGGCTCATCTCGGGCAGCCGCAGAATCGCGGGCCGGCCCGACCGGGCCAGGCCTCAGGGTTTGCGCGCGGCGTGGCCCTCATCGCGGGCCGTCCACCCCGCGGGGCTGCGGCAGCACGCCGCGCGCCGCATCGTCGGCCGCCAGCTGGGTCGCCGCCATCAGCGAGTCTACCGTGCCGGCGTCGGTCCAGCGGCCCCCGTAGCGCCGCCAGAAGATCCCGCCGTGCACCAGGTAGTGGTTGAGCACGTCGGTGATCTCGAACTCGCCGCGCGCGGAGGGCACCAGCCGCTCGATCACGTCGAACACGTCGCGGCGCAGGAAGTACACGCCGATCGGGATGAAATGCGACTTCGGGTGCTCGGGCTTCTCCTCGAAGCCCACCAGCACGTCGTCGTCGCGGGTGCCGTCGGCCGCTGAGCCGTCCGGCCGGCGGAACTCGGCCACCCCGAAGCGACGCGGGTCGGGCACCTCGTAGAGGAGAGTGCCCGCGCCGAAGTCGCTCGCCTCGAACGCCTCTGCCACGTTCTCCAGCGGCTCGCCCAGCAGCACGTTGTCGCCGAGGACCGTGCAGAACGGGTCGTCCCCCACGAAGCGCCGGGCCAGCCCGATCGCGTGGGCGATGCCCAGGGCGCCGCGCTGGAAGCGGTAGGTAAGGTCGAGCCCGAAGGCGTTCCCGTCGGCCAGCAGCTCCACGATGTCCCCGACGCTCTTGCCGCCCACGATCACCAGCACGTCGCGGATCCCCATGCCGGCCAGGGTCTCGATGGGGTAGTCGATCATGGGCCGGTCGAAGACGGGCAGCAGGTGCTTGTTGGTGACGAGCGTGAGGGGGTAGAGGCGCGTCGCCGTCCCGCCTGCCAGCACGAGGCCCTTCATTGGGCGGAAGGGTAGCAGGTGGGCGAGGCGGTCCCCATCACCGGGGAGGCGGACGAGGATCGAGCCGCCGGGGTCGTCGCCGGTCGACGGTCTCTCGGGCACCAATCGGCGGCCCCAGCTGAGGGGCCGCCGATTGCGCGTGACGGAGGTGGTCGCCGGCCCTCTAGGTGAGGGTCCGGGCCGCCGGCTACCGGAGCCGGATCACCACGCGGAGCGCGTCCGCGCGCGCATCCAGCAGCTGCGCCCGGGCGCGCAGGACGGCGGTCTGGGCGCGCACGAGCAGTGGGCGCGCGCTGCCTGCGTCGTACTCGGCGGGGGTGAGGGCCAGCAGACGCGTGGAGAGCCCGGAAACGTCGGAGGCTGCCCGCGCGACGGCACGGTTCATGGCCGTCAGTGCCGCGGACGCCGAGCTCGTGTTGCGGCCCTTCGCTGCGGCGGCCTGGATGCGGGCCTCGAGCCGGGCGTCCACCGTCGCGTAACGCGCCACGGTCGCGCTCACCGCGTCGGCTTCCGAGACGAGGGTCACCTGCCGCGCCGCCAGCGCGAAGACCCGGTACTCGCTGACGATGGAGGCGAGATCGCGCTGTACCGCGGCGAGCGTGGTCTCGGCGTCCAGGGTCCCCTTGAGGCTGGTCAGCCCACTCGTGTCGTTCGACAGGATGGTCGCAAGGGCCGACTGGTCGCCGGAGGTGAGGACCTTGCTGTCCTGGACCAGGGGGCTGGCCTTCGACAGGTAGTCCAGGCGCTGGTCGATCATGCAGTCGCCGAGGGCGATCCCGTTTGCCACCGTTTCCGAGGCCTTGTACGCGGCCTGTTCGGCAGCGCAGGGTCCGGCGGTCGTGGTGGGGCTGCTCGTGGCCGCGACCGGGGCAACGGTGCCCAGCAGCGAGCCGGCGATGAGGAGGGTGCCGCCGAGCGTGGCGGCGAGCAGGCGCAGGCGGGTCGACATGTGGGTGGCCTCCATGCGTGACGAACTGATGCGACCGAGTCTGTCGCCCCTGGATCAAGATGGCGTCAAGAGCGACCGGTCGGCTGCGGTGGCGCGGCACCGACCTACACGGGGATCCCCGGCATCGCCCCCGACAACACCATCGTCGTAACCGGCGTGGGCCACCCGCAGTCGGTCAGTCGGCGGCGGCCGCTTCCAGGGCGCTGAGCGCCTGGGTGCGCGTGTGCCGCCAGGCGGCCCGCGCTTCGAACCAGCGATCGACCGCGCGGCCCAGGGCGTCACGCATGTACGGCAGCACGCCGACGAGCATGGAGGCGCTGACCCAGTACACCACCGGCAGCGCGAGTGTCGTACCGACCACCAGCGCCCAGCGCCGGCCCGTCAGCGCGCCGAGGACGACCGCCAGCAGCACGAACGGGAGCCGGACCCAGAATGACAGGTAGTACGGTGGGGCGACCGGAGTGCCGTTGGCGGTGAGCAGCACCAGCCAGTCCGCCCACAGGTTCGGGTGCAGAACGAACGAGACACCGGCGATCAACGCCGTGGCCCCCAGCGCAATGGCCAGGGACCGCCACTCGCGCCGGATCGCGAACCATAGCAGCCCCAGGCCGGGGGTCGCCTTGGTGAGCAGCACGGCCGCCCAGGTGGCCGGGTACCGGAAGCCAAGAACGACCGCCAGCGCCAGGAAGATCTGGATGTTGCCGACGTTGAGCTCCGACTGGACGGGCACCAGGAACAGGATCGGGGCCAGGAACGGGCCCGCCAGGTAGGCGAGGACCACCAGCTGGGCGGCCCTCCATACGGCCCCGACGGCACCCAAGTCGAGGTTGCGCAGCGGCGCGATGACGAACTCCCAAGCCGGGCTGTACATGTACTTGTTCTCCAGCCCGGCATGCACGTTCTGATACAGGCGATGCGGATCGGCGGCCCACCAGCCCCCTGTATCGACGGGCGGGGCGCCGTGGGCAAGCCACCACCAGTCGACGAGGGCCACCACGACGCCGACCAGGAACAGGGCGTCCCGGAGCGCGCGGGCGCGGTTGCGCGTGACTGGCAGCCGGAACGATACGTTCAGCAGCCACGTGCCTTGCCGGCTTCCGCGGTACCACCAGCGAGGTCCTCGCATCCTGTTCTCCCTCTTCGGGCCGGCGGAACAGGCGCTAGCCTAGCAGGCGATGCGAAGGCTCCAAGCAGGCCGTTCGGCGGCGCCGGCACAGGACTCCTGGGTGGTCGGTGCACCATCCGGAGCTGTGTCGGGGACTGGCACGACTGACCTGCCGGGCCCGAGCGAGGTGCCGGACCGGGGACGGCTGATGCGACGCTTGGCGATCTACGCGGCGGCCATGCTCGGCGGGATCCTCCTCGCCGTGGTCGCGGTGGACTCGTGGCCGCGGGTCTACTTCGATGGCCTGGCGTACTGGCGGGCCGGGGAACGACTGCTGGCCGGGACGCCGGTGTACCAGGCCGGCCTGGTCGGGACGCCGCTCGCCTACTGGTACCCGCCGCCCCTGGCTCAGGCCCTGGCCCCGTTCACGGCCGTGGTGCCGGAGGTCGTCTTCAACTGGCTGTGGATCGCCCTCCTGGTGGGCTGCCTGTGGTGGCTGGTCGACGGTCGCCCCTTCCTGTTCCTGGTCAGCCTTGTCTTCCTACCGGTGGCCGTGGAGCTAAGCGTCCGCAACATCCACCTGCCGCTGGCGGCGATGCTCGTGGTGGGACTGTCGCGGCGCGGCTGGAGTTGGCTGCTGGGGGTGGGGGCGGCGATCAAGATCGCGCCGGCGGTCGGGATCGTCTACCTCGCCGCACGGGGACGCTGGCGGGACGCCGCGATCGGCTTCGGCGCGGCCGCGGCCATCTGCGCCGTCAGCGTCGTGCTCGCGCCAGCACTCTGGTTTGACTGGGTGCGGACCATGCTGTCGAACGGTGGGGTGGAGGCCGGGGCGTCGTTCCTGCCGATCCCGTACTGGGTGCGGGGCCTGGCGGCGCTGGCGCTGGCGGCCTGGGCCGGGCGGCAGCCGCAACGGGTCGGCGACCCGCTGGCCGCCATCGCCGTGGTCGTCGCGCTGCCGACCTGGTGGGCGCCCGCGTTCGCGACGCTCCTCGCGGCCTGGAAGCTGCGGCCAAGGCGGCGGGGGGAGGGCTCTGTCGGCCGTGGGCTGGGCACCGTCCGGACGTAGCCTCGGGGCGCCGCCAATACGCCCCCGCTGTCCGGCCGACTCTTCGCTGGTCGCCATCTCACAGGCCGGCGCGCTGCTCGCCACGACCGAGGCCTCCGCACGTCCCGTGGGGGTCGGCTCAAGCGCCAGTGCCCGGAAGCCTCAGGACCGACCGGTCGGATGCCCTCCTGGGCGCGCTCACGACGTGGACGGGACTCCCGCCCGGCCTCGAGCCCGCGTCTATCGACCGCTGTGGATATGGCCGCCCGTCACTGCCGGCATGAGCACTACGGCGTGCACGGTGTATTAGCACCGGAGCACGCCTGATCAAGTCGCACGGTCCCGTTGGCCGTG
This sequence comes from Chloroflexota bacterium, assembly GCA_021785115.1. The sequence continues at coordinate 5,785 of JAJYGO010000459.1, forward strand.
GGGCCGGGGAAGTGTTGATTAAGCGTCGAACCGCCGGAGTAGGTGATCGTCCAGGACACCACTTGCCCGACGTACCCCTTTGGGTCGCTGTTCCCAGCCACTTGGCTGTTGTCCGACGGCGCATACACGACGCCAGCGACCGCGGTTACGGTGGCGCTTCCGGAGCCCGTCCACTTGATCGTCCCTGAAGTACAGCTCGGCGCCGGAACCGTGACTGTACAGGAGGGAGTTCCGGGAACGATGACCGAGATGAGCATCGGCGGCGTCGTGTTCGTCTCGACCGGCGAGCCGTCCCACGTGATGTCACTCGAGTTCCAGTTCAGTGCTGCCGTCGCCCCGACGCCGCCGGCCCTCAGGTCGTATTTGGTGCCTCGATTGAGTGCCAGTACGTTTGCGCTGCCGCCCCCCCCGCCGTCGCTGATGAAGCTCTGCGATTGCGGTACCACGAGCGCCACGCCCGGTGAGTTGGGGTCGTACCCGCCGAAAAGGATGCCTCGGTTGATCAGGCCGCCGTTGAAGAAGTAGACGCCGGGCTCTAGGAGTGCCGCATCACCGTTCTTGATCGTCAGTTGCGAACTGTACACCCCGGGGGTATAGCAGGTCGCGCCGGTAGCAGGGTATCCGTTCTTGTTTGCATCCGTGATGAGCGATGCGCAGTCAGCTGGTGAATCGATTCCACCAGCAGGCACACCGGAACTGGACGGGATCGGATATTTCGGGTCGGGGATGAGTCCGAGCAGTTGCTTCTGGGCGGCCAGCCCAGGTGGCGTCGAGTACTGATTGGTGGCAGTCGCTCCGTAGTAGTACACGTAGTACCCGTCCGGCACCGAGACGCTCGCGCTGTGTCCGTTCAGCGTGGCGCCGGTGTTCATCCCGATGTCGCCAGGATTCGCCGCGACAGACGAGCCGGTCCCGTTGATCGTGATGTCCCCCGTGTTTCCGGTTCGGTCCGTGGCAGCCGGAGGACGCAGCGTGATCACCGCGTATTGGGCCGGGTTCTGTGTGCCCGCCACGGAGGTGATGCCGACGTTCCAGGTGGCCTGACCGAAGGGAGGGATGCGGGACAGCGTGAGAGGGACGTTGGGCTGGCGGACGGTAACCTGTACGGCCCGATAAGCGTCGACCGTGACGTGGCTCGGGGATGGGTCCGTCTTGATCGATACTAGGTACGGCGTGGGGTCGATCGGGCAGTCGACGATATTGACGCCTGGTGCCGTCCCCTGAGCGCAGTTGTAGGGGATCCCCGATGAGGTTGTCCCTGAGCCGCCGCGGGGCGTGCCGCCGAGTTCCCTCGCAAGCAGAGCTAGCGCGTCGTTGCGAGCATTGACGTAATCTTGGTCGTTGACCCCGTGCGTCCCCGGAATCTGCAGATCCTGCGCCCCCGCGAGGGCCGCAGCGTCGGCCACACTCCGCTCGAAACGCTGCAGTGCGTAGACGCGCGCAACGTCGAGTACGAAGGCGGCGGCGCCAAGCAAGACGACGAGGAAGAGCGCAAAGAGCACGATCACTTGGCCGCGCTCATCCGGCCATTTCCCAGGGGTAGATCGCCGCGGTCTGAGCGGGTCGGCACGTCGAATCATGGGTTGGTCACCTGGACTGGTGCTGGCTCCATCCGGAACTGTGCCGTACTAGAGAGCACGATGCTGCACGTCCCGTTCGCGCATGTCCCGAGGCCTGGCAGGTACTGCATTCCGGGGAAGAAGACCGGGACGATGTGGTTGATCCGGATGGTCACGTGGTAGGACGCGAGGTTGTCCCTCGGGGAGCACCCTTCCGGCGTAGTGGTCTCGTAGTCCTCGACCCAAGCCACGGCAATCGCGTTGGTGGTCGTCGTATAGCCACTGACGGCGGCGTCGGTCGTCTGGAGTTGGGGGGGGTTCGTGCTGGCGGCGAACTCGTTTGCCGTGTACCCGAGCAACGAGGAACTCGCGGCAATAGAGTTGGCCTCGTTGCCCAGCGCGTTTGCATTCGTCTGGGATGAGCATCCGTTGCCCCCGGCCCCGGTTGCCAGGACTGTCGGGATGAACTGCTGGGTGGCTTCCCAGCGTCCCGTGTCGCGCACGACCTGCGTTAGGGTGTTCTGCGCCCAGAAAAGGAGCCCGAACTGGATGATGCCGCCCAGCATGGCAACCAGCACGGGAAGAACGAGGGCGAACTCCGCCACGCTCTGACCGCGCCGCCGATGGGTGACTCTGCTCAACGATGCCTCCTCGGGTGCCAGGCTCGCACTATTTGCCCGTAGCCTTTCAGACGCCCTTACAGTCGGATACCCGCAAGCTCGTCTCGCGGGACGTCCCCCACGGTCGCGCTGACACGGGGCGCGCAGGTGGCGTCCACCTGTTGCCCGTCGGAGGAGGCCTCGTCCGCGTCGACCGAGTTGCGCTCGGCCCGCAGGTCCTGTGGGCGCTCACCGGTACCTCGGCCGATCGGCCGCTCCTGCACGCCAGGCCCCGCGTGGACGGCGCTCGTGGGCCACCCTCTCCGGAGATGCCTGCTGGACCTAACGCGGCCCCGACCCTGCCGGCGGACGAAAGTCCTACCGCCCGTGGATCTATCGGCGACCTGCGCGCAAGGTCGGCCGAAAGCTACGTTGGCGACCCTGAATGCGAAGTCAGGTCGCGAGGAGAACGATGGGCAAACGCGTGACGCACTCGACGCGAGGATCGGCCGGCCGCCGGCGCGGTCAATCGCTCGTCGAGTTCGCCCTCATGCTGCCGTTCCTGATGCTGCTCCTGGTGGGGGGCCTGGATTTCGGCCGGGTCTTCCTCGGCTGGGTCGAGCTGAACAACGCGGTCCGGGTGGCGGCCAACTTCGCCGCCGAGAACCCGACCGCCTGGGGCACGCCGGGCAATGCGAGCGCCGTCACCGAATATCAGCGGGAGATCATCGCCGACGCGAGCGCGATCGACTGCGCGCTGCCGTCACCGATCCCCTCGCCCAGTTTCCCCGGGGGCACGGGCGTGGGATCGCCGGCTCAGGTGAACCTGAGTTGCGGCTTCCGGTTGATCACCCCGCTCATGGGCAATCTCGTGGGTAACCCGCTGACGGTGAGTGCTGCGGCCGCCTTCCCGATCAGAGCCGGGACCATCCAGGGCATCCCGGTAGCATCGGTGGCCCCCACGGCGACGCCCAGTCCGGCACCGACTGCCAGCCCGGAGCCGACCGCCAGCGCGACGGCTAGCCCCGTGCCGACCTGCACGGTCCCGAAGCTCGTGGGCGACAACGTCCAGCAGGCCACCGCCGCGTGGGGCCCCGGACAGGGCAGCACCACCGGCGCGGGATTCACCACGCAGGTCATCTTCAACCCGCAGGTTCCTCCCAACTACCAGGTGGGCCACCAGAACATCGCTGCGGGCACGGTTCTGCCCTGCGGGTCCACCGTGATCACGGTGACGCCATGAGCTTCTCAACGCGCCGCCGAACGGTGGATCTGGGGAGCGCGGCCGGCGACCGGTCCGGCCAGGCGCTGGTGGAGTTCGCCCTGGTGTTTCCCGTGCTCGTCCTCATGCTGCTGGGCATCTTCGACTTCGGCCGCGGGGTCTACGCCTACAACACCATCGCAAACGCGGCGCGCGTGGGAGCCCGCGTGGCGGCGGTGAACCAGATCCTGACCAGTCCCGACTGCAACGAGAACCACCCGGTGGAGAACCCGAGCGACCCGCACTGGTCGATCCAGACCTGTGCTGCCGATGCCGCGGTCTCACTCGGCGTCACGCCCTCCGACGTGACCGTTGCCTACAGCACGCCGCCGAATTCGACGATGACCTGCACGTCGACGAGCCTGCAGGTGGGCTGCATCGTGAGCGTCACGGTGCATTACGCATACACGCCGATGACGCCCGTGATCGGCAACCTGATCGGCACGTTGACCATGGACTCCACGTCCCAGGTCCTCGTGGATCGGGTGTTCCCGTGAGCCCCGACCGCGCCATGCGGGCCGGACGACAGCAGCGTGGCAAGGAGGCATGACCGTGGCTGACAGGAATCAGCGTCGAGGTCAGCACGGGCAGGCCATGGTGCTCATGGTCGGCGGGGTCGCCGCGATGATCGCCCTGCTCGGCCTCATCGTCGACGGAGGCAACATCTGGGCCCAGCAGCGCGTCGTGCAGAATGGCTCTGATGCCGCCGCCGAGGCAGGCGCCGTGGTCCTGGCGCAGAAGCTCGCCGGCGCGAGCACGCCCGCCAATGGATGGGACGCGCAGGTCAGTGCGCAGGTACAGGCGAGCGCCACGGCCAACGGGATCACGATTACCGCTGCCTACTACACCGACATCTGCGGGATCCCCCTCACTCCGTCCGGAGAAGCCGCGCTCAACGCCGACGGGACCTACGACCTCGGGGCCGCGGACGCGGTGGGGTCGGGCGCCCTTCCTGCCACCGACAACACGACACCCAACTGTCCGAGCCTGACTGTGGGTCCGCCAGCCGGGGTGCTCGTGCTGGGACAGAAGATCATCGGCACGTACCTCGCATCCGTGGTCGGGCTGAGGACGGTGACCGTGTCCACGCGTGCGACGGGCGTTGCCGGCTGGCTCCAGGGAATGTGCGACGCGTCGCAGGGCGAGGCGTGCGCCACGCTGCCCGTCACCATCCCCGTCTCTCCAATAGCGTGCAGCGGCAACGGGTCGCTCCAGCAGATCGCCGCCAGCTGGCAGTCTGGCCAGACCTACGCCGTTCCGCTCTGCAAGAACGACGCCGGCAACGTCGGGTGGCTCGACTGGAACCCGCCTTCCGGCGGAACCAGCCAGCTCATCGACTCGATCCTCTATCCCGACAACCCCTCGATCGACCTGCCGTCCTGGCAGTACGTTTCGCAGACCGGCAACGTGAACTCGCAGGGCGTGCAGGATGCCATCAACACATACGACGGGCAGGTCGTCCTCATCCCGATGTTCGACATCACCTGCAACACCCAGCCCGACACCACGCAGGGCGGCACGGCGCCCGACTACGGCTGCCCGGCCTCCAGCATCGGTGGCAATGGCCAGAACCAGTGGTATCGGTTCCCCTGGTTCGCTGCGTTCAAGCTGTGCGATCCGACGAACCCGCTCTGCACCGTCGGCTCGACCACGTACACCCAGGGTGCCTACATCAACGGGTCCGACGGGAGCATCTGCGGCTCGGCCTGGAGTGGCGCTGGATGCCTGGTGGGCCAGTTCGTAAACATCATCAAGGTTGGCACGGTCGGCGCCAACGGCGGGGGCGGCACCAGCCCGACCAAGGTCGTCGGAGTCCAGCTCATCAAGTAGCGCCGAGCTTCGGGCGAGGGTTCGGTCTGGCGGCGACCGGTCCTGCGCGAGGCATCGTCTGCACTCGCCGAAGGCTCGGTTCCAGGCGGTTGCCGCGACGCCCCGTGCGCCTCGCAGCGATGATTGACCTGCACCATCCAGCACGGCCCGGCCCGCTGCCCGCGGATCGTTGACGCGCGAACGAGCCTTCGCGGCACCTGCGCTATGCTCCGGGCGAGACTGTCGAGGTACCGCATTCCCCCGTGACGCCACCCATCGCTCCATGCGCCGAAGCTGCCGTGCCGACGGACGGCAGCTCCGAATCGGCCGCAGCCGGCGCCGGGGTGCCGGTCGCTCGCTCCAACCCTCGGCTCGTCGCCCGACGGATCCCGTTCGACGCCATCCCGCGCGAGGCCTGGGACCGCCTGCTGACCGTGACCGCCTGTGCCACGCCGTTCAGCCGCTGGGAGTTCCACCGCGCGTGGTGGGACGGCTACGGCGAGGCCGCGCATGAGGACTACATGGTGTGCCTGGCGGCCGACGGAGCCGGTGAGGCGGCCGACGGGGCCCGTGAGGGGATCGACGGCGAGCGAGACCCATCGGCTCCGGGCACGTCCGCCCACGCGGCCGGCGCCCACGCGGCCGGCGCCCACGCCGCCACCACCCACGCCGCCCCCGCTCCCGCTGCCACCACCCACGCCCCCGTCCCGCCGCTCGACCCCGCCGCCATCGTCGGCATCGCCCCCCTCATGCACCGCCACGAGGTCGAGCCCGACGACGCGATCCTCCGCACCGCGATCCGCCATGCCTCCCGGACGGCCCTCACGCCCGTGCCGGACCGCGCCAAGGCCGTCTTCTTCGCGGCCAGCTACCACGCCGACTACGCGACCCTCCTGTGCGATCCGGCCGACCTCCCCGACGTGGCCGCGGCCGTGGTCGAGGCGCTCGCCGCGGGCCCCGACCTGCTGCACGGCTCCGACGACTGGGACGTGGTGGACCTGCGCCGCCTGCGGGCGGACGACCCCGCCTTTCACGCGCTCGAGGCGGCGTTCTGCGCCGCGTCCGAGCGGTACGGCTGGGAGGTGGCCCTCGAGCTCGAGGAGGTCTGTCCGGTTCTGCACATCGACCACTGGGACTGGGAGACCTACCTCCAGACGCTCGCCACGAAGGACCGGCACGAGATCCGCCGCAAGCTGCGGCGCGCCGAGGCGGCCGGCCCGGTCGAGTTCGACGAGGTCGCCGATCCGGCGACGGCGGTGGACGAGCTGATCGCGATCCACCAGGCGCGCTGGGGCGAGGACGGCCTCTTCCCCGAGACCGAGGGCGGCGCGCGGAGCCGGCGCTTCATCCGGCGGCTGGCGGAGCTCGAGGGCCCCGACGGCACCCTGCGGATCGGCCGGCTGCGGGTGGCCGGCCAGGTCGTCTTCATGTGCGTCGGGTTCCACGACCGCGATACGGTCTACTACTACAACGCGGGCAGCGACCCCGACGCGAAGGCGCTCTCGCCCGGGATCATCGGTGTCGCCGCCTACCTGCGCCACGGGATCGCCGAGGGGTACCGGGCCTTCGACTTCCTGCGCGGCAACGAGAGCTACAAGTACACCTGGGGCGCGGTGGACCAGCCGATCCACCGCCTGATCGTGACCCGCCGGGCCGACCGATGACTGTGCCCACCTCGACCGCGATCGCCCCGGGCGGGTTATCCCCCGCCCCGATCGCCCCCACCCCGAACGCCCTGGCCCCCGTCGGCCGGGCGACCCCCGCAATCCATCCTGCCCGATCCCGACGAACACATCAGCGATGACCGCTCCCGTCGTCGGCGACCCCTGCCTGGAGATCCCCGAACACCCGCCCCTCCCCGGCGGCCGCCGCGTGCGCGTGGTCGAGCTGCTGGCCACCGGCACCAACGGCGGCGCCCAGGAGCACGTCTACTCGCTGCTCACGCGCCTCGACCGCGCGCGCTACGAACCCCTGGTGCTGTCGCTGAGCGACGGGTCGACGGTGCACCGGCTGCGGGCGGCCGGGTTCCGCGTGGCGGTCCTCGACGAGCTCGACGACACGATCGCCGCGCGCCTGGTGGCCGACGAGCTCGCCGCCTTCGACGCCGACGTGGTCCACAACCACATGTACCGCGCCGAGGTGGTGGGCACCCGCGCCGCGCTGCGGCTCGCGGAATCCGGGCTCCCGCGGCCCTACGTGGTGGGCACCGTGCACTCCAGCCGGGTCCGCAGCGTGGAGGACCGCGAGGTGCTCCGGCACCTCACCCCGCAGATGGACCGCCTGATCGCGGTGAGCCGGGCGATCGTGGCCAAGCTCGACCACGAGGGCCGCACCGGCGCGCCGGTCAGCCTCATCTACAACGGCGTGGACCTGGAGCGCTACGCGCACCAGGAGCCCTGCTGCACGCTGCCCGACGAGTACGGGTTCGCGCCCGGCACGCCGATCGTGGGCACGGTGGCCCGGCTCGAGCCGGAGAAGGGGCACCCCACGCTCCTCGAGGCGTGGCGCATCGTCGCCGACCGGGTGCCCGAGGCACGCCTGCTGATCGTCGGCGAGGGGAGCCGCCGGGCGGAGCTGGAGGCGCTGGCCGACTCGCTCGGGCTGCTCGGGGAATCGTGCGACGGCAGCACCTGCGTGGGCACGCGCCACGCGCGCCCGGGAGCGAAGGTGGTCTTCACGGGGCGCCGCGAGGACGTGCCGGCGGTGGTCGCCGCGCTCGACGTGGCGGTCCTGCCCTCCTACCGGGAGGCGCAGGGGATCACGATCCTGGAGGCGATGGCGCTGGGCCGGCCGGTGGTCGCGTCGAACGTGGGCGGGATCCCCGAGATGGTCGAGGACGGCCGCACCGGGCTGCTGGTGCCGCCCCACGACCCGGTCGCGCTGGCCGAGGCGATCCTGCGGCTGCTGACCGACCATCCGTACGCCGACATCCTGGCGCGCGCCGGCCACGACCTGGTCCACGAGCGCTTCTGCGTCGAGCGCATGGTCGGCTCGGTCGAGTCGATCTACGAC
>JAJYGO010000350.1 GCA_021785115.1 Chloroflexota bacterium
GCGCCCGCTACCAGGTAGTCAGCCCGAACAAGCACTGACCCGCGAACGGTGCCTGCGCGAATCGCTCGCCTGATCTGACCAGCGCAGCTTCCCCCGGTCGGCGCCCCTACGCCTCCTGCGGCGCAAGCACCCAGCGGTCGACCTCGCGCGCGTACTCGACGAACTCCTGGGGCCGGAACCACAGGGCGAGCTCGGCCTCCGCCGTCTCCGGGCTGTCCGATGCGTGCACGAGATTCTGCGCCGTCTCCAGCGCCAGGTCGCCCCGGATCGTCCCCGGATCGGCCTGCGCCGGCCGCGTGGCCCCGTTCATCGCACGAACGATCGACACCGCGTCGGGCCCCTCGAGCGCCAGCGCGACGACAGGTCCGGACGTGATGAACTCGACGAGCCCCGCGAAGAACGGCCGCTCGCGGTGGACCGCGTAGTGCTGCTCGGCGAGCTCGCGGTCGACGCGGACGAGCTTCAGCGCGACGAGCTTGAGACCGCGCTCCTCGTACCGGGAGAGGATGCGGCCGGCCAGCAGGCGCTGGACGCCGTCGGGCTTGACGAGGACGAGGGTCCGTTCGATCACGATTCCTCCTCTGCGGCAGCGGCGCTCTCGGCCGGCCCGGGGCGCTCCGATGGCGCGGCCGGCCTGAGCCGGAGCGATCGGCTGGAGTGCTGGAATGCCTCGGCGGCGAGCGTCTCGCGGCCCATCAGGCGGTACGCGTCGCCGCGGACGAGGTGGAGCCCCGCCACCTCGGCGCCCGCCGGATCCGCGTGGATCGCCTCGTCGGCCACCGCGAGCACCGCCGGGGCGAGCGCCGGCCGGGTGCGGAGCACGAGCCCGAGACGGGTCGCGGTGCCTGCGAGGTCCGCCCGAGCGACCCGCGCCTGGATCTCGGCCAGGCTGCCGGACATCGTCACGGTCGGCGTCATGTCGGAGGTCGCGGGCTCGGGCACGGACATCGCGGCAGCCGGGACCGCGGCAGGCGCGGACTCCCGCGACGGCGGCCAGATGGGGCCCCTGGGCTGCCCGGCGAACAGCTCGTCGAGACGGTCACGCCCGCGAGCGAGCACGCGCGCGGCGAGCTGGCGCGCGTCCGCCGCGCGACCGGCCGCGGACGCGGCCTCGGCCGCGATGCAGAGCACGACGAGCGCATCCCCGCCCGCCTGCAGGCACGCGTCCGCGGCCTCGCCGGCACCGACGAGGTCGCCGGTCCGCCATCGCACCTCGGCCAGGTCGGCGAGCGCGGGGACGTCGAGCGCGCCGCGCGCCGCGAGCGTCTCGAGCTCGGCACGCGCGAGGCCGTGCATCCCGACGGCGAGGTGGATGTGCGCGAGACGCGCGGCGGTCCGTGACGTCGGTGCGTCGATGGGGAGCGGGGCGCGCTCCGGCGGCTCGTCCTCCCGCGCGATGCCCCCGCCCGAAGCCGGCAACTCGTCGGCCGTCAGCATGGCGTCCGGCTCAAGGGCGGCGGAGTGCTCGGCCGCGTCGTCCGGTCGGTCGTCGTTCGCGCCAGGTCGGTCGTCAATCGCGTCCGGGCCGTCGTCGTTCGCGCCGGGCCTGTCGTCCGTCAGGCCCCGTCCGTCGTCGGTGCCTGGTCGATCGGTCATCTCCCCGCCATGGTGGTCCGCGGCGGCGGATTGCCCGCCGACCACCGGATCCTGCACGCGCTCCACCGTCTACGACAGCCTGAGACGCTGCTCGAGCCCGCGCCCGCGCCGGCCGGGCGCGATCGCCGCGAGCGAGAGCGCTTCGTTCGAGAACAGCCGCTCGGCGAGCGACCGGATCTGCTCGCCATCCACCGCCTGGATCTCCGACTCGGCCTCCTCGAGCGTCAGCGTCCGCTCGTGGAGCGCCTCCTGCGCCCCGAGCCAGGAGGCGAGGTTCCGGCCCTCCTCCAGCCGCAGCTCGAGCCGCCCGCAGGCGTACGCCTTCGCCCGGGCGAGCTCGTCGCCGGGCACGCGGTGATCGCAGACCTCCCGGAGCTCGCCCAGGATCCCGTCGAGCGCGCGCGAGAGCTGACGCGGGTCGACCCCGGCGTAGACGCCGAACATCCCCGTGTCGGCGTAGTCGGTGATGAACGAGTGCACGTCGTACGCGAGTCCCTCCTCCTCGCGGAGGTGGAGGAACAGGCGGCTGCTCATGCCCTCGCCGAGCACGGTGTCGAGGAGCTCGAGCGCCCATTGGTCGGGGTCGTCGCGCCGCAGGCCGGGGACGGCCACGCAGAGGTGCGCCTGCGATCCCGGACGGTTCACGAGCCGGACGCGATCCGCGGCCGGGATGGGTGGCGCCGCCTCGAACCGGGGGCCGGCGGGCGCGGCGGCGCGATCCGTGCCGAAGGCCGCCGCGGCCATCTCGCAGATCGCCTCGTGCCCGAGATCGCCCGCGGCCGCGATCACGACGTTCGACGGCTGGTACCAGCGCTCCCAGAAGCCGCGCAGCGCGGGAGCGGTGAGCGACGCGACGCTCTCCTCGTCGCCGGCGATCTCCCAGCCGAGCGGCGTGTCGCCGAACATCGCGAGGTCCAGCAGGTTGAACACGTACTCGCCGGGGTCGTCGCGGTACGACCGGATCTCCTCGACGACGACCGTCCGCTCGTGCGCGACGTCCTCCTCACGGAGCAGCGGCTGCGTCACGAGCTCGCCGAGCATCTGCATCGCGAGCCCGGCGTGCCGGGATGGGACGCGGGCCCAGTACGTGGTCGATTCACGGTCGGTGGCCGCGTTGCTGGTCCCGCCGATACCCTCGATCGCCTCGGAGACCGCCCGCGTCGTCGGCCACGTCGTCGTGCCCTTGAACGTCAGGTGCTCCATGAAGTGCGCCATGCCCGACTCGGCACGGGATTCCATGCGGGATCCTGCGCGGACGTAGGCGACGGCGGAGAAGGATCGTGCGGTCGGCAGCTGCACCGTGATGACGCGCAGCCCGCCCGGGAGCACGGATCGCTGGAACATCGCGGCGATGGTACACGGCGCCGGAGGCCGACGGGCGGCCGGCGCCGAGACGCGATGGCCGCGGGGTCGCGGCAGGGCGCGTGATGCGCGGCGCGTGCGGGCAGCGCGCGTCCCGACGGGAGGCGTGGCGGCAGGGTGCGACGTCCCGCGGAGCGATGCGTCGGGCGGCGCCGCGCGACGTCGAGACGGCGGCCTCAGCCCTGGCCGTCGGCGGAATCGCCGCCCGCGGCCTGTCCTCCGAGCCCGCCGAGCTCCATCTGCACGTACTCGTCGCGCACGAGATCGAGCGTGGGCTGGGCGACCAGCGGCGCGTCGAGCTCGGCGTCGGCCGGAATGTATGTCAGGACGACGCGCTCGTCGCCCTGCACGAGGGCGTAGGTGATGAGTCCCTCCGGTCGCGTCTCGAACTCGAGGTACTCGAACGAGTCGACGTTCAGGCAGATCGACAGCGGCGTGAAGTAGCTGGAAACGTCCGGGCGATCGATGGCCAGGCGCTCGACGGGTCCGGCCCCGTGCGCCACGACGTCGCGCCCGCGGACGTACGCGTACGCGACGCTCTGCTTGAGGAGGGGACGGAGGAGGTGGTAGATGTCGGTCCGGCTGCCGACGACGCCGCGGTTGACGAAGAACTTGGCGGGCGGAAGGCTGGTCACGGGACCTCTCCAGCAGGCGGCCCGCGTGGGGCGGGGACGGGCTGATGGTAGCAAGCGCGGACAGCTCCGAACAGGCGCGCCGAACAGGCGCGATTCGCCCCCTTCCCTTGAGGCCGCCTGCCCGGGCTGTGGTGAAACCTCGTGATGCGGCGCCTCAAGGGTGAGCCTCGGGTGGCGGGTCGCCGCAGCCGCGACGCCCGGCCGCAGCCGCGACGCCCGGCCGCAGCGCGACGCCCGACCGCAGCCGGAATGGGAGCGTGGGCAGCCGCAGGGCCACGCGTATCATCGAGACGATGCTGCTCGCGATCGACGTCGGGAACTCGAACCTCACCCTGGGCCTCGTCCGCGACGGCCGCGTGACCGGCACGCGACGCGCCGCGACGCCCGGGCACGCGACACCGGACGAGATCCGGGTGCTGATCGACGCGCTCCTCGGCCTCGAGGCGCTGCGCCTGGATCGGGTCGACGGTGTCGTCGTCGCCAGCGTCGTGCCGCACGTCGGGCTCGCGCTGGCGTCGGCCGTGGCGTCCGTCGGGCTACCGCTCCTGGAGGCGGGCGTCGGGAACGTGCCGATCGCGGTGCGCGTCGACCAGCCGTCCGAGGTCGGCCCCGACCGGCTCGTCAACGCGCTCGCGGCGGGCCGCCTCTACGGCGCGCCGGCGATCGTCGTCGATTTCGGCACCGCGACCACACTCGACGTGGTCGCCGCGGACGGCGCGTTCATCGGCGGCGCGATCGCACCCGGGCTCGAGCTCGGCCTCGAGGCCCTCGCCGCGAGGACCGCCCGCCTCCCGCGGGTCGAGGCACTCCGCCCGGCTCGGGCGATCGGCCGCGACACCGTGAGCGCGATCCGCAGCGGCGCCGTCTTCGGCTACCTCGGGCTCGCACGGGAACTGCTCGACCGGGTCCGGACCGAGCTGCAGGCCGAGGCTCCGGGACGCTCGATCGCCGTCGTCCTGACGGGCGGGCTCAGCCAGGCGCCCTGGATCGCCGAGCTGCCCGGTGTCGATGCGGTCGACCCCGACCTGACGCTCGAAGGCCTGGCGATCCTCGCGGCCGAGGCGCCGCGCGGGGCATGGACCGGCGGCGCAGATGACGCGGTCGGCGAGTCACGCGAGCCGATCGGCATGCGCGGGCGGCCGGCATGACCGCGACCGAGGGCCGGCTCGAGGGGCGCTCGATCCTGCTCGGCGTCACCGGCTCGATCGCGGCGTACAAGGCCGTTGACCTGCTCCGGCGATTGACTGCCGAGGGCGCCTCGGTGCAGGTCCTGCTGACGCATTCCGCCGCCGCGTTCGTCGGGCGGCTCACGTTCGAGACGCTGAGCGGACGTCCCGTGCTGTCCGATCCGCTCGAGTTGCTGCCCGATCGCCGGATCGCGCACATCGTCGCGGCCCGCGAGGCGGACGCGATCGTGGTCGCGCCCGCGACGGCCCACTGGATGGCGGCGATGGCGTCCGGTCTCGCCGGCGACGTCATCACCGCCGCGTGCCTGGCCTCCACCGCCCCGGTCGTGGTCGCTCCCGCGATGGACGCCGGGATGTACGCGCACCCCGCGACGGCGGCGAACGTCGACCGGCTCCGGTCGTTCGGATACCGCGTCGTCGATCCGGAGAGCGGCCTCCTCGCGTCCGGGCTCGTCGGGCCGGGCCGGCTCGCGGACCCGGCGTCGATCGTCGATGCGGTCGTGGCGGCCGTGGCACGTGGCGCGTGGCTCGCCGTCGACGGCCCCGGCGCCACATCGGCCGCCGCGCGACACGACCTCGCCGGCTGCCGGGTCGTCGTGTCCGCCGGCGGCACCGCGGAACCGATCGACCCCGTCCGATTCATCGGCAACCGCTCGACCGGCCTCATGGGGGCGGAGATCGCCCGGGCGGCCATCCGTCGGGGAGCCGACGTGACCGTCGTCGCTGGCCACGTCTCGGTCCCGCTTCCGGCCGATGCGCGCGTCGTCTCGGCGCCGACCACTGCTGAGATGCGCGAGGCCGTCCTCGCGGCCCTGGCCGGGGCGGACGTCCTGGTCATGGCGGCTGCTGTCGCGGACTTCCGGCCCCGCCGCGCGTCGTCGACGAAGCTCACCCGCGACGCCGCGCCGGTGCTCGAGCTGGAACCGACGGAGGACATCCTCGCGGAGGCCGCCCGGTCGGTCGCGGGGCGCGTTCCGCGCCCGGTGCTCGTCGGCTTCGCCGCGGAAACCGGCTCGCTCGATCGCGCTCCCGAGAAGGCGCGCCGCAAGGGCGTCGACCTGCTCGTCGCGAACGACGTGCTCGAGCCGGGCGCGGGGTTCGCGGTCGAGACGAACCGGGTGACGCTGATCGCGGCGGACGCGGCGCCCGAGTCGTGGCCGCTGATGAGCAAGCGCGAGGTCGCGGAGCGGCTGCTCGACCGCGTCGCGGCGCTGCTCGCGGCGCGCCGGGGGCAGTCGGGCGGTTCGGGGCAGTCGGGCGGTCCGGTGCAGAACGGCCGCGCCGATCCACCCCTCGTCGCGGATGTGGCAGTCTCGCCGTCTGCCAGGGAGGACGTCGAATGAGCGCAACGAGCAGCAGCGGACGGATCACCGTCCAGGACATCGCCCGGATGCACGCCGACGGGCAGCGCATCCCGATGCTGACCGCCTACGACTATCCGACGGCCCGCATCCTCGACGACGCCGGGATCCCGATGCTGCTCGTCGGCGACTCGCTCGGCGAGGTCATGCTCGGGTACGAGTCGACCGTCCGCGTGTCGATGGACGAGATGCTCCATCACGTCAAGGCCGTCGTCCGCGGGACGCAGCGGGCGCTCGTCGTGGGCGACATGCCGTTCCTGAGCTACGAGCAGCCCGACCAGGCGGTCGAGAACGCGGGCCGGTTCCTGCGGGAGGCCGGCGCACAGGCCGTCAAGGTCGAGGGCGGTGTCCGAACGAGCCGGGCGATCGAGACCGTGGTCCGCGCCGGCATCCCGGTGATGGGTCACATCGGCTGGACCCCGCAGGCCAAGCTGGGCATGGGCCGGGTCCGGGTGCAGGGCAGGACACGCGACGCCGCGCAGCGCCTGTTGTCCGACGCGATCGCGGTCCAGGCCGCCGGCGCGTTCGCGATCGTGCTCGAGCTCGTGCCGGAACAGCTCGCCGCGGCGATCACCGCGCGGCTCCGGATCCCGACGATCGGCATCGGCGCGGGCGCCGGGTGCAGCGGGCAGGTCCAGGTGGTCACGGACCTGCTCGGGCTCGGGTCGTTCGTGCCGCGGCATGCGCGTCCGTACGCGCACCTCCGCGAGACGATCGCCGAGGCCGCCCGCGCGTACGCCGCCGACGTGACGGCCGGCACGTTCCCAGGCGAGGCCGAGTCGAGCCGCATGGACGAATCGGTGCTGGCCGAAGCCCTCGGGCAGGGCGAGCTCGACCGGCCCAGCCCCGACACGCTGCGGATCCCGCTCGACCGGGACCTCTAGACGGTGGAGACGCGCCCGGGCGAGGCAATCGCGCCGGGGGACGACGAGGCGGCGCGCCAGGACTTCCGCGCGCCGGCGGACGACGTCACGCGAGCGGGGCGCCGCATCGTCGTTCGCGATCGGGCAGGCCTCGCCGAGGTCCGGGCATCGCTCCCCTCCCCGGTGGGACTCGTGCCGACGATGGGCGCGCTGCACGCCGGCCACGTCGCGCTGATCGACCGCGCCCGTGCCGAGTGCGAGTCGGTCGTCGTCAGCATCTTCGTGAACCCGGCGCAGTTCGGGCCGGACGAGGATTACGAGCGGTACCCGCGGCCGTTCGCCGCCGACCTCGCCGTGTGCGAGTCGCGCGGGGTGGACGTCGTGTTCGCGCCGGCCGTGGACGCGATCTACCCCCGCGGACACTCGACGGTGGTCGATCCGGGTCCGCTCGCCGCCGTCCTCGAGGGTGCCGCCCGGCCCGGACACTTCCGTGGCGTCGCCACGGTCGTCACGATCCTGCTCGATCTCGTGAGACCGGATCGCGCGTACTTCGGGCAGAAGGACGGGCAACAGGCGGTCGTGATCCGGCACGTCGTGCGCGACCTGGGGCTGCCGGTCGCGCTCTCGATCGTGCCCACGGTCCGCGAGCCCGACGGGCTGGCCCTGTCGTCGCGGAACGCGTACCTGACGCCACCCGAACGCGCCGCCGCCCCGGTCCTCTCGCGCGCCCTGCGCGTGGCTGCCGGCAAATTCGAACGCGGAGAGCGCGACGCCGAGCGGCTGCGGCGCGGGATGCGCGACGTGCTCGGCGAGGCGCCGATGGGCGCGCCCGACTACGTGAGCGTCGCGGACGCGGAGACGCTGCGCGAGCTGGACATCGTCGACGGGCCCGCGCTCCTCAGCCTTGCCGTCCGGTTCCCGTCGGCCCGCCTGATCGACTGCCAGCCGATCGGCTGAGGGCCCGCCGGTCGGCCGGACCGGGCGGCGCGGTGCCGCACACCGTCGCGCCCGCCGCCGCGGACGCCGTTGACGCAGAGGCCGCCGTCAGTCGGACGGTCGGGCAAGCTCCAGGATCCGGTCGACGTCGAGGCTGTCGGCGACGATCGACTGGATCAGGGCGATCTTGTCGCGGTCCTCCGGGTGCGTCTTGACGAGCAGGTCGTGCACCTCTGAGGCGACGCGATACGTGTCCTCGGCGACCCGCATCGCGAAGATGTCGGCGGAACGGATGGCGGCGACGACCCTGGGAGCGGGCTCGTGGTCGCCCGTGAGGACGAGCCCGCCGACGCCCGGGTGCGAATCGCCCGCGACGCGGGTCCCGGCCGTGCCCGTCGCCGACGCCGAGACCTCGGCCGCCCGCCCCGCAGGGCCGCCCATGAGGGTCACCGTGACGATCGCCTGCACGAGATCCTCGCGGTCGCCCGGCAGGATCAGCAGGCTCGCGGGTCCGAGCCGGTCGAGCAGGTGCCCCGCCTGCATCGCGCCGATCTCGATCCGGTCGATCGGCCGGTCCAGGTCCGGGCCCTGGTGCAGCACCTCGCCCTTGAGCTGCTCGCAGAGCATGGACAGCGTCGGGTTCGAGAGGAGCGGCCGGTACGGCAGCACCCCGAGCAGCGGGATGCCGTGCCGGGCGAGGCCGGCCTCGAGCACGGACGGCAGCGACGGCTGGGCCTCCACGTCGACCTTGTTGACGATCGCGCCGACGACCTCGACGCCGTGCCGCGCGAACAGCGCCCGGTTCAGCACGATCTCGTCGATCGGGCGGCCGACCCCACCCTCGCTCACGATGACCGCCCGCGCGTTCAGCATGCCCGCGACCTGCGCGTTCGACAGCCCGATGACCGCGCCGACTCCGGCGTGCCCGGTGCCCTCGACGAGCACCATGTCGCGCCCCTGCGCAACGGTCTCGAACGCGGATCGGATCCTGTCGCCGAGGTCCTCGACGACGTCGCCGCGGATGTAGGCACGGGTGAACCCGCGCGGGATGTGCACCGGGCTCATGACCGACAGCGAATCGGGCAGGCCGTAGACGGCACGGACGAGAATCGCATCCTCGTCGGCCGGGATGCCGTCGACGAGCGCGTAACGCTGCCCGACCGGCTTCGTGAACCCGGTGTCGAGCCCGCGACCGATGAGGGCGGCAAGCAGCCCGATCGAGGTCGTCGTCTTGCCGCGGTTCATCCCGGTCGCGGCGAGATAGATGCGGCGCACGGCGCCGGCGGGCGTGGCCAGGGGTCCTCCGCGCGAGCTCAGGCGGAGTGGGCGGTCACGCGCGCTCGCGCGGGACGGTCCGTCGCTCGACCAGGGCGATCGCGTCCTTGAGCCGCGTGACGGTCTCGGTGTCGACCGTGTCGACCTCGCTGTGCGGCCCGAGCCGCTCGAGGACGTCCGCGACGAGGCTGTACAGCACGCTCGCGTCGGCGACGAAGAACTGCGGCTCGTTGTTGTAGCGCACGAGCGTCAGCCGGCCCTGGAGCACGCGCCGGTCGTCGACATGGACGATCTGCGTGCTGAAGTTGTGGCCCTGGATCCCGTCCGGGTTGTTCAGGAAGTTCAGCGCGTTGTCGATCGCGAGCCCGAAGCGCGCCCGCCACGCGACCAGGCGCTCCTGCACTTCGGCCGGGATCCGGACCTCGGCGACCTCGTCGAACACCTCGGGCGCCACGGTCAGCAGCCCGACCAGCGTCGTGCCGGCGCGCGGCCCGAGCATGACCTGCAGGGATCGCTCGAGCGTGAACACCTCGGAGTCGAACCGCGGGCTCGTGATGACGTCGGTGAGCAGGTCCTCGACGTTGTCGAGCGCGCCGGGTTCCGCGAGCGCGTTCGACAGCTGGAGGATCTCCTCCTTGAACAGGAACTTCTCTTCGTGGTCGAGCATCGCCGCGGATGGTAGCACCCGGCCATGGCGCGGCCGGAGCGCGTGTGGTTGCTCAGTGAATCTGACACGGAACCGCCGCCGGCATGGCCGGCGGCGGTTCGAAGGTTCGCGACGGTGTCAGTCGATCAGGGGTACAGGCCGCGCATCGCGGTGGCCTGCGCGACGCGATCGACCGCGAGCAGGTACGCGCCGGTCCGCATGTTGACCTCGTGCTTCAGCGAGAGCGCGAGCGTCTCGCCGAACGCCCTGGTCATGATCTCCTTGAGCTTGGCGTTGACGATCGCCTCGCTCCAGTGGTCGCGGTTGAGATCCTGGACCCACTCGAAGTAGCTGACCGTGACGCCGCCGGCGTTGCACAGGATGTCGGGGATCAGGAAGACCCCGCGCTCGTACAGCGACGCGTCCGCGTCGGGCGTCGTCGGGCCGTTCGCGGCCTCGGCGATGATCTTCGCCTGGATGCGGCCGGCGTTCTTGCCCGTGATCTGGTTCTCGAGCGCGGCCGGGATGAGGACGTCGCAGGGGATCTCGAGGATCGCCTGGTTCGAGACCGGAGTCGCGCCGGGGAACCCGACGACGGTGCCGTGCTCCTGCTTCCACTGGATCACGCGCTCGACGTCGAGCCCGGCGTCGTTGCGGATGCCACCCTGCGAGTCGGAGACCGCGATGACCGTCGAGCCTTCGAGGACCATGAGCTGGGCCGCGATCGAGCCGGCGTTGCCGAAGCCCTGCACGACCACCTTCGCGTGGTTCAGGTCGAGGTTGAGGTGCTTCGCGGCCTCGACGACGCAGTAGACCGCGCCGCGCGCGGTCGCCTCGTTGCGGCCCTCGGACCCGCCGAGGCTGATCGGCTTGCCCGTGACGACGGCCGGGACGGTGTACCCGACGTGCATCGAGTACGTGTCCATGATCCAGGACATCGTCTGGGCGTTGGTGTTGACGTCCGGGGCCGGGATGTCGCGCTCGGGGCCGATGATCAGGCTGATCTCGGTCGCGAAGCGGCGAGTGAGACCCTCCAGCTCCCGCCGGCTCAGCTTCTTCGGGTCGACGATCACGCCGCCCTTGCCGCCGCCGTACGGGATGCCGACCACCGCGCACTTCCAGGTCATCCACATCGCGAGGGCCTTGACCTCGTCGAGCGAGACGTCCTGGTGGTAGCGGATGCCGCCCTTGGCGGGGCCGCGCGAGAGGTTGTGCTGGACGCGATAGCCGGTGAAGACCTCGATCGTGCCGTCGTCCATCTTCACCGGGAACTCGACGATCAGCTGCCGCTCGGGCTCGCGCAGGATCTTGCGAAGACCCGGGTCGAGCGCAAGCCGATCCGCGGCGAGGTCGAACTGCTGCTGGGCGACGGCCCACGGGTTGATCGCCGTGGTCGTCCGCTCCGTCGTCATCGAGCACCTCCCAACGCAATGAGCGCCATGCCAGGTTCAGCGCAGGCAGGCAGCTCCGTCAGCGCGGGCAGGCAGGCTCCGCCCGGAAGTCTACCGGCGCGCGACCGCGGGCGACGAGGGTGTCGGCGGCTGAGCGACCCCTCCGACCGGCGGCGTCAGGGAGGGCCGATCGCGCGGGCAGAGGAGAACCGGAGGCCGCGTCGGCCACCCGAGCGGAGCGTCGAGGTCGGATTCCGGTGACGCCGGCGACGAAGTGGTCAGGCGGCGGGGCGATTACTCGTGGCGCCACAGGACGACGGCGCCGTAGGCACCCGGACCGACGTGCGGACCGATCGACGCGCCGATGATCTCGGTGGTGAGGCTCGCGGGGTCGACGCCGGCGGCGACCGCGAGCTGCACACCTGCATCGACGACCGCGTCGTCGCCGGGCGTCGCGAGGAGTGCGAGCCGTTCGACCGGGCGCGCGGTCACGACCTCGATGAGCCGCTGCCGGGCGCGCGACCGGGTCCGGGGCCGGTCGACGATGTCGACGACGCCGTCGAGGACGGTCATGATCGGCTTCACGGAGAGCATCGCCCCGACGAGCGCGCGGCCGCGCCCGATGCGACCGCCGCGGTGCAGGTACTCGAGCGTGTCGAGCACGACGAACAACCGCGTATCCGGGATCCGGCGCTCCACCTCCGCCGCGATCGCCGAGGCGCTCTCGCCCGCGTCGGCCATCTCCGCGGCCAGCTCGGCGAGGATCCCCTCGACCATGCTCGCGCCCCAGCTGTCGAGGACGTGGATCTCCCGGCCGGGCAGCGCGTCGCGCGCGATCTGCGCCGACTTCAGGGTCGCGCTCAGCGTGCCCGCGACCGTGACGCAGACGACGGCCTCGGCACCCTCCGCGAAACACCGCTCGAACGCCGCCTGGAACGTGCCGGCGCCCGCCGCCGCGGTCCGTGGAAACGGGGCGCCGGGTGCCGTCAGCCGGGCCCAGAATTCGCGGGCCGTCATGTCGACGCCCGCAAGGTACTCCTCGTCGCCGAAGATCGCGATCAGCGGGACGAGCACGATCCCGTGTGCCGCCGCGGTCGACGGGTCGAGGTCGGACGCAGAGTCGGTGACGATCGCGACGCGCCGCATGCGGTCCTCCGTCGTGGTATCGGGCGGGATCATACGGGGCGCGACGGAGCGGAGCGCGGCGGAGACCGCGCCGGAGCTTCCGCTCTCCGGTCCGGATCGATCAGACCCGCTCGAACGCCATCGCGACAGAGCCGCCCCCGCCCAGGCAGAGCGTCGCCAGCCCGTACCGGCCCTCGCGGCGCCGGAGCTCGTGGAGCAGCGTGGCGACGATCCGCGCCCCGCTCGCGCCGATGGGGTGGCCGAGGGCGATCGCCCCGCCGTTCACGTTGACCTTCGACCAGTCGAACCCGAGCTCGCGCCCGTCCGCGAGCGTCTGCGCGGCGAACGCCTCGTTGATCTCGATGAGGTCGAACGCGTCGATGGGCATCTCGATGCGGTCGAGCAGGCGGCGCACGCCGGCGACCGGGGCGAGGAAGAGCCACTTCGGCTCGACCTCGGCCTGTGCGTAGCCGACGATCCGCGCGACCGGCCGCAGTCCGTACCGCTCCACAGCGCGCTCGCTGGCGACCACGGTGGCCGCCGCGCCGTCGGTGATCCCCGGCGCGTTGCCCGCAGTCACGGTGCCGGTGCCGTCGCTCGGAGCGTCCTCACCCGTCGGAAGCTCGAAGGCGGGCTTCAACCGCGCGAGCGCTTCGGGCGTGGTGTCGCGGCGCGGCGCCTCGTCGGTCGTGAACAGCGTCTCCTCGCGCCCCCGGCGCACCGGCACGGGCACGATCTCGCCGGCGAACCGGCCGGCGTCGATCGCGGCGACCGCCCGCCGATGGCTCTCGAGCGCGAACGCGTCCTGGTCGTCGCGGCTCACGTGTGACCGGGCCGCGACCCGCTCGGCGTGCGTGCCCATGTGGCAGCCCTCGATGGAGCACCAGAGCCCGTCCTGCACGGTCGAGTCGACCAGCTCCGCGTTCCCGAGACGGTACCCGAACCTCGCCTTCGGCAGCAGGTACGGCCCCTGATCCATGTTCTCCATGCCACCGGCGACCACGACGTCGGCGTCGCCGGCGCGGATCTCGGCCGCGGCCAGCATGATCGACTTCATGCCGGAGCCGCAGACACGGTTGATCGTCGTCGCGCTCGTGCCGTCGGGCAGTCCGGCCTTGAGGGCGGCCTGGCGGGCCGGCGCCTGGCCCGACCCAGCCTGGAGGACCTGCCCCATGAGGACCTCCTCGACCGAATTCGGCGGCACGTGCGCGCGCTCGACCGCGGCCTGGATGGCGATGCCCCCGAGGGTGGTCGCGGGCACGTCAGCGAGGCTGCCGGCGAACTTCCCGATCGGAGTCCGCATCGCGGAGACGAGAAACACGCGACCGGACGGCCCGTCCGGTCGGAGCGGCTGGCTGTCCATCGCCGAATGCTAGCGCGGTGCTCTGCCTGCACGATCCGATCGCACCATCTTCGGGTCATCTCGGGCAGTTCGACAACCTGGCAGACGGGCCCGCACCGCTCGATGGTCATGGCGCCGATCGCGGCGGTGCGACATGAGCAATGGACCGGCGCATGTCGCGCAATCGGCGGCCTCCCGGGTCTTCGCGCGGGCGGGGCCTACGGAATCGTGGTCAGGGCATCCAGCGAGGCCAGGGGCACGATGCCCTCCGCCCCGCGTGCGAGCGACTCGT
>JAJYGO010000178.1 GCA_021785115.1 Chloroflexota bacterium
TCCTGCACGACGCCACGATGGGCGCCGAGACCGACCTTTCCACCGCCACGCGCCTGCTGCGCCGACGGCTTTCGGCGGGCCTCGAGACGGGCCTCCCGCCGGTCGATCTCGACTCGTTCTCGCCGATGAGCGAGGAGGTCGCGGCGCGCGCGAGCCGCGTGATCATGGGCCGCGCGGAGGAGTTCGCCGACCTCGCCACGAGCGCGGTGCTCCCCAACCTCGAGCCGATCCGCCGCTTCGCGGGCAGCCTCGAGGCGGCCCGCGAGCTCACTGGGGAGGCGCTCCAGGCGGCGATCGCGGCGGCCGGGTTCGTGCCGCTGTCCGAGGGGGACGCCGAGCCGGAGGAGGGCGCCTCGTGCCGCTCGTGCGGCTCACCTGCCTCTGGTGTAGGACCGACGTCGACCTCGACGAGATCGACTTCCGCGAGTGCGCGGAGTTCCGCTGCGAGCGGTGCGGCGCCGCCGCTCCCTGGGAGTCCCGGGCCGATGTCTCGGTGCAGGGCCAGGGCACGATGACGAGCGGATCGCGCGAGGCGAAGGCGGAACAAAGGCGGCGGTAACTTAGGGGGCCGGACGCGTCCGACCGAACAGGGTCAGAGATCGTGCCGAACAAGCTGGCACGGCCGCCACACACCGTGTCCTTACCGGTCAGGGGCGGGATTCGCATGGCAAAGGTCTGCGAGGGGGCACTCGGAACACAACGGTCTTCGGGGGCGGCAGACAGTCGCCCCCAGGTCCAACACCGACCAGTTACCGACCCGCCCGTCTCCCGCGCCCTCGACGATCGCCAGCGCGAGCGCCTGGAGACGCCGGTCGTATCGATAGTCCGACTTCCACGGCGGCCCGAACAGTCTCCGCACGACGCGCACGAAGTTCGTATCGACCATCGCGGAGATGCGGCCCGCGAGGGTCACGTCGACCGCTCTCTCGATGTACTGGCCCACGCCGGGGAGATCCCGGAGCTCCGCGGGCGCGGAGTCCATCATTACTGACGACAAGATCCGGAAGGTGCGGGCGCGGCGCCGTTGGAGTCCGATGCGTGAGAGCACGGCCTCGAGCTCCGTTTCGTCCGCGGCAGCGAGCGACGCCCAGGAGGGAAACCGGTGGAGGAACTCTGGCGCGAAGTCGGCCGCGACGCGGGCCGAGGTGCGCTGCAGGAGGATCTCGCCGATCAGTACCGAGTACGAGTCCCGCCAGTGGCGCCACGGGAAGTCTCGCCCGTGCACGGAGTACCACGCCGGGAGGCGGGCCCCAGCTTCGCGTGCGTGGAGCAAGTCGCCTGGTGTCGGTCGCGGCTCTATCGGCATGTTGACGGTTCGGTATGGTAGCCGAGGGGATTATGCCAATCACGGCGCCGCGTTTGCGCCGAGACGGAGAGGGCTCCTTGGCTCGTCCAATGACGATGGTCGACCTGTTCGCAGGCGCCGGCGGACTGTCGCTCGGGCTCGCGGCGGCCGGCTTTCGCCCGCTCCTCGCTGTCGAGCGATCACCCATGGCCGCCGAAACGTACTTCCGCAACCTGGTGCGCCGCGATGAGGAGGCATGGCAGGCGCACGTGTCGCTACCGCTTGCCGACCAACTTCGCGCCGGCCTCGGCGTTGCTACCACCGCGCGCGTCCTCGAGCACACCGACCTCCTGCGCAACCTGTTCCGGCCCGGCGATCTCGACCTTCTGGCCGGGGGTCCTCCGTGTCAGGGCTTCTCCCTCGCGGGTCTGAGGAACCCGCGCGACGTCCGCAACCGGCTCCCGCTCGAGTTTCTGGAGTTCGTCCGTCTGCTTCGCCCCCGGCAAGTGCTAGTCGAGAACGTTCCTGGCTTCGGTATCAGCTTCTCTCCGAGACCCGAGGAGGCGGCCCTCGAGCAACTGCGACTGGCTCTGGGCGCCATGGGGTACCTGGCCCAGATCCTCGAGGTCAACGCGGCAGACTTCGGAGTGGCGCAGGAACGTCCTCGGATCATGATCGCAGCGATGCGGCGCGACCTCGTCGACCCGCGGATCCTCGAGACCGAGGACGCGCGCGGGAGTGTCCGCTGGTCCTCGGGGCGCCCGGAAGACGATCCACCCTTGCTCGCGCCTCAGGCCGAGCTCGCCGAACCGCATCGTCTTCGAGACGCGATCGGTGATCTAGACGGCCAGGCGTACTCGGTCGGGAAGGTGAGGGACTACCCACCGGAGTTGGCGTTTGCCCGGGAACTGCGCACCTCGAAGGGCTACTTGCACGTCTTGACCCCCGTGCAGCCCGAGAGTCTCTCGGCCCCCTCGAACCACGAAGCGAGGCGGCACTCGCCGCGCGTGACCTTCCGGTTCCGGGTCGCCCAGGCGCTCTCACGGCAGGGTGTGTCCGCGGACGTCTTCTTCGCTGACGGATCGGAGCACTGGCAGTCGACTCTCGCGCGCCTGACCCAAGTGCAACTACCGCTTCGTGGTGCCTCGGGCGAGGCGCTGGTCGGACCGGAGGCCGAGAGCACGAAAACGCCCGAGGAATTGGCGGCCACGGTGCGACGGCTGGCCACCAGGAAGCACTCGCAGCGCGTGCTCGAAGCCGACAAGCCTGCCCGCACGATTCTCACGCTGCCGGACGACCACGTGCACTATGCCGCGCCTCGCATCCTCACCGTCCGTGAGGCTGCCCGCATCCAGTCATTCCCGGACGCGTTTCGGTTCTACTCGAAGGCGACGACGGGCGGATCGAAGAGGTCGTCGGAGGTCCCCCAGTACAGCCAGGTGGGCAACGCCGTGCCGCCGATGATGGCTCGAGCGGTCGGCCGACACCTTCGGCGGGTGTTATTGGCTGCCCTCGCCACCAGCTCGCCCGGGGAAGACGACGACGCGACCTACGCCGAGGTCAGTTCAGGGTTGCGATGACTTCGCTTGCCGGCGCCGGTAACAAAGGTGACCGGCACGAGCGCAGAGATCTGCCGATCGAGCCCGCGGCGGCGCCGTGGCGGATCCGGGCCTCCGACATCGCTGCCAGGCACGGGACGGGTTGCGAGTGCGTCCAGATCGTGCCGCTGGAAGCGGTAGGCCTCGCTGGAGCCGACCTCGTGGCGGTCCGCGACCTCATGGCTCGACGTCACCTTCGCCTCGATCTCGCCGGCGCATTCGCTCTCCTGCACGACAAGGCCGTTGCGCGACACGAGGCGAGCCTCAAACCTCTCGCGCGCGCGCTCATGAACCTCGCGGCGTCGCCGTGCCCAACTCGCATGGACATCTCGCCTGGGGTGGGCTGGAGATCGTACGAGAAGCCAGGCCTCAGCGGCGCCTCTGACCGCTGGCCAGACGATTGGGACGGCGTGGACTGGTACGAGTGGGCGGTCAACGGCGCGCTCGCGGCATCGTCGGTTGCCGAAATGCAGGCGAAAGCGCGGACTCACGATTCCTGGGGCCTCGCTAACCTGTTGTACCGCGAGCCAGACGACGAGCAGGCCCGATACGACGCGCTCTTCAGACCGTGGGTAGCCGTGCGGACTCACGACCGAGTGCCGGACGGCGAGTGGTCCTACGACAACCACGTCCGCGCTCTCGCATTCCTGCGTTCACGGCGCTTCCTGCCGGTCGACACGCAGGACGCAGACCTCGTCGCGCTCAGCGTGAGGCTGAAGAGAGACCCTGTCGAGGTGCTAGCCTTTCTGCGGCTCGTTGAACGGTGTGATCGCGGGGTCGTCGCCGCGAGTGAAACCATGCGCCTCGTTCTCTCCCAGTACGGTCCGACAACGGGAGGGTCACTTCGGGCAACCGTGGACATGATGGACGCACTCGTGGTCCCTTCAGATGACCCGAACACTGAGCACGAAGAAGGGGAGGAAGAACTCCTCGAGGCGTCCGACGAGCCTCTCGCGCTCGAGGAGGCGCCTCCCCCCCCTGCGGAGGACGGCGGTCCTGATCCGCTTGCGGTTGTCCGGCGGCTGCTACCTGGCGGGGACGGCACGCGCGGGATCCCCCCCATCATCTTCACGCCGACGAGACTTGACACGGAGTTGGTGCCGTATCTGGCGGCAAGGCAAGCTCCGACCCTCGTAGTGCTCTCGGGCAACGCCGGAGACGGCAAGACCGCGTTCCTCGGTGGACTCCTCAAAGACAGGTACCGACCTGGCGCCAACGAGTACGAGAGCGTCTGGATAGGGGACAACGAGTACCTCGTGGTCCTCGACGGGAGCGAGGACACCGAGACGAAGACGAACGACGAGCTCTTGCTCCACGCGCTCGCTCCTTTCGCGGGCGCCGGACAAGTGGCCGCGCCGTCGCGCGGCACTCTCATCGCGATCAACAAGGGACGCCTTCTCAGGTTCCTCGAGGTGAACGCTCAGTCGTTCGGCTACCTCTGGCGCGCCGTCACCGCGGCGTTCCTCGGGTGGGAGGATCCGGAGGACAGCCCCTACCTACTCATCGACCTGAACGACCGCTCGGTCCTCGCACCGGATCCGGAGCACTCGCTATTCGGTGGAGTCGTGGCCAAGCTCGTCGAGTGGTCAGGATGGACGAACGAGTGCGCGAAGTGCCTGGCGCAGGCGTCGTGCCCGGTCCTCCACAACGTGCGGCTCCTCGAGGCGCCGGCGACCCGGGCGCAGCTGTGGCGCGTGCTCGCCGCTGTAGATCTGGATGACCGAGTCCACGTGACGGCGCGCCACCTCGTCACGAAGCTCACTCGCGCGCTCGTCTCGGATCACCGCTGTCCCGACATCCGGTCAGCCGTTCAGGATGGCCAACATGCGCCGCCGGACTCATTCCTGTACAACTCACTCTTCGTCCAGGACAACGATGGGCTGATGGCCGAACCAGCGCTCATGGACCGTGTGACCTCGACGTACGATCCGGCGGAGCGAACCTCTCCGAGGCGCGACCGACAGCTCGCGATGAACATCGCGCGGGGCTCGGCCGAGACGATCCTCGGGGCGCCAATCGGTGCCCCGGAGTTGTACTTGCGCGAGGAGCTGCTCGCGGCGGCGGCTGGGTCGGTCGAGGACGTACCGGCCGATCCTGCGCACGAATATCGCCGTCAATCGCTTGCGTTGATGCGGCACGTGGCCCGCCGAATGTTCTTCACCGCGCCCACGAGCGAGCTCGCCCCGGCCTTTCCCATCGCCGCAATGGACTCCTTCCTGCAGACCTTAGAGCGGAGCACGGCGGGCGACGGGGACGCAGGCCCGATTACGGAGTACCTCAACGCGGCGCTTGGTGTCGAAGCAGGGAGGCTGGACGGGCTGCTGGCGCCACGCGACTACAGCCGTGGGTTGCAGGGGCGCGGCCTGGCGCTGGTGGTCCCCCGAGCGCGCTTCGCGATCTCGACCTCGACGGGAATCGGGATCGAGTGGGTCAGGCCGCCGTTCCTCGAGGCGTGGGCTCGAGCCTTGACGCTGGTCGCGACTGACGTAGCGGGGGTCGAGGTAGCGAGGCTCACGATCCCACTGATGCTCTACGAGCTGCTGACCAGGGCGTCCACGGGATTCCGACCCACCACCCAGACCGAACGCGGGTTCATGGTCCGGTTGCATGGGTTCTATCGGGCACTGGCGGAACATGGCTGGGGCGAGCCGATGCCGTACGTGCTGTACGACAACGGCGTGCTTCTGGGCAGGGCGCGCCTCGAACCGTCGTCCATGTACATCGGGGTTCTCTGATGGCAAGGCCCGCGCGTATCCCCAGGCGCACCCCCGAGATCGAGCTGTGGGACGTGAACCCAGTCGGGACCCGGGACGCATGGCGACGAGAACTCCTCCAATTCTGGTCCCTCATGCTCACGCGTGGCAGGCGGGTACGCTCGCCGTCCTGGCTCATGGTCCGAGAGCCTGAGGGCCTGGGGTACCGGGCGATCACCGTCCCCGAACTCGCCTCCCGCCTGGCATCGCGCGTTGCCCACGCTCCGGGCGCGATGGTCGACGAGGATCGGCAGCGCGAGCTCGAGCGGTGGCTGGCAGACGCGATCATTATCCCGGGCGAACGCCGCAAACGGACATCAGCCCCCCCAGCCGCGGGCGTCGCGACTGCGCACTACCTCGGCCTGCACCTGTTCAACCGAGGGGCAACCCGCGAACGCTTCTGGTCGAGCTTCTTCTACAGCGCGCTCCAGAACGACCTCGGTCGCGCGGGGGAAGCCGGGCGGGGAGGGACGCCTGGCCAGATGATCGACTCGTTCCTCTCACTCGGGCTGGACGACGTGGCGACTCGCGACGGCGCGCTGAGCTGGTCGGTCGACTTCCGCGCTCTATCGCGACGCGAGCCAGAGACTCTCATCGTCGCTCGCGCCGTCACTACAGACCAGCGCGACGCACCGGACGGCCTATCGTCTGCGGCCGCCGGGCTCCCGAGCGCGTACTTCGCCAACACGACTGACGCCGCCACGTACAAGTGGTTCCTGTGTCCTGGGGTCGTCGTCTTGATGCGGCGATCGTTGAAGCTGCTGCTCGACAACAGCGACGCGATCGGCCACGCCGCACTCGGAGAGATGATCGAGGCCTCGCTCGCCGGCCACGCGGCCCTGTACTTCGTACGCGGGCTCCGCGTGTTGAACGAACTCGTCGAACGGCGAGGCCTACCCCCCGATTGCGCCGCCTGTCAGGTTCGCTTCCAGTCGCAACTCGTCGGCGACGACCCCGAGGCCGTCGCTGACCCATCTCATCCAGTGGCGGCCACAGCAGCGGACGCCGCCTTCGTGGAAAGCACCTGTGAAGCCAACGACGGGCTGTTCGTGAACGCGGGTCGGAAGGAACTCACGGCAGCGCGCGACCTCGCACGCCTCTCGCTAGAGGAATTGCGAAGGAAGCTGGCCCTCTACACCGTCAATCGAATCCTGTTGAAGGTCGCGAGCGACGTCTGTGGGCGGCTCGCCAAGACGGTGGGACACCCCGAACCCCGTGTGTCGGAGACTCTCGCGCTTCTCGACACGTGGTCAGACAACACCGCGACGAGGATGGCGCTGAGTCTCGCGTGGGACGAGAAGATCGAAGAACTCAGCCAGGACCCGGATGTTCCTGGGCCTACATTGGAGACTCTGGAGGCCAGGCGATCCGCAGCGGCTGGCGACCCACGAGCCCTGGAGGGCGTCGCACGAGACGTGATCTCGGAGGCGATACTGTCATCCCGCGCGTTCACGCGCTACATCGAGCTCCTCCATTCCCTCCTGGGTGGCGGCGCGCTGCCATCGAACGAGGACCCGAAGGGCTTCATGGCCCGCGGCGGGACGAAGCAGGTCCCGTTCCACCTCACCGTGAACGACAAGGCCCTCGAGCACCTCGTCGCGGTTGCGTTCCTCGAATCTCGCGCAGCCGGCACCAGCCTTTCCTTCCCGGCGTTTGTGGACTTCCTGAACCGCCGCTACCACCTCTCTATCGACACGGCACCTGAGTCGCTTGGCGCGACGAGTGGTCTCGTGGCTGACGCCACCTCCCAGAGTCGCGAGGCGCTGCGGAGGCGGCTATTGGCCATGGGGATGCTCGAGGAGTACTCAGACAGCTCCGAGTGGAACCGCGTGAAGTGGGGTCCCGTCCTTGGGTAACGAATACGTCGCGGCGGCCGCCGTCGAATACGCGGCGCGAGCGAGAGATCGGGGCCTGCTCGCGTCCCGCCCGATTCGGTTCGACGGGTTCAGCGAACGCGAGCTGGCCCCGCTGCGGCCCGCGCTCGAGTCGGTCCTGCCCTCCAGCCGCGTCCGCGTGCTGGGCTCCTTGAACAACGATGCCCAAGGGGCGGTGAACGCCGAGCGAGCCACGCGCTATCGGAACGAAGTCGACGCTAGCGGGGGCCGTGCTTCGTTCGTGCTCCTCGTGCCGCAGGGGCAGGTGGTCGAGTCGTCACTCGACGAGCCCGCCTTCTTGGTCGTGCCTCGCTCCAAGGTGTTCACAGACGCGCTCGTCCGCCTTCGGACCCGACTTCGCCTCACGAATAGCGACATCGAGGCCATACGAGAGTCGGCCCGCTACCGGCAGGCGGAATCGATATTCGCGTTCCTCTACGCTTGGGAGATCGGGGACGCGGCCGCGGCAATGAATGCGAGCAGTGAGTACCTCGGACTCCTCGCCGACCACGGGTTGGCCGGTCCCATCCCCGACGTCGTGAGCCGGCTGCGCGAGAACTCGCGGGCGATGGAGGTCCTGCTACGGCCAGCCCAGTCGCCGGGACGCGTAGTCGACGAGTTGACGAACGCGGTCGGACTCCATGGCGATGAGTACGGCGACGAGATCGTCGAATTGTTGACGTGGCTCCGCGCAGGCCGGCCTGGGGTTCCGCCTCCGGCGTTTGACTTCGGTCGATGGCCCCGGGCGACCATAGAGGTCGCCAAGGTCCGGTTCGAGCCAGATCTCCGCAAGGCGCCGCACCTCGGCTGGTCGGACATCGACGGGGTGATCACCGCTGATGGTGGCAAAGCTCGCATCGAGTGGGTGCCCTTGTACGTTCCCCCGGGGACGACCTACGAAACCGAACTCATCGAGGAAACGTCACAGCGCGTCGTGAAGCGTATCGGGAATCGGTCTGCATCCCCGCGCCGGAGCGTCAATTGGGGCGCGCTGCTCAGAGGCGACGAGCTCCGTGCCGAGTTGCGCGATCTGAACCCCGCCGGCGACGAAGAGGGGTACCTCTTCAGGATTCGAGTCAAGGTCCTGCAGGGCAAGCGGTGGATGTCCGATCTCGAGACGCTCCCATTCAGCGTCGAGCTCGCCCCGCCGGCCGAGGACCTTGTATCGACCGCGCCCAGCCTGTACCACGCGCTGTACCGCTACCACTCCGAACAGCGCGCTCTTGGCCCAACCCCTTGCCCCGGCGACTGGCAGGAGTTGCGTCCGACGAGCGTCTGCCTCGTGTCAGCCGATGGCAAGAACAAGGAGGCAACGCTGGACGTCAGCTCCGCCCTCGTGGACATCGAGCGCATAGCCATAGCCGACCCCGACTTCCTTGGCCCGTGGCGGTGGGTCTCGGACGAAGAGGGGCTCGCGCCGCGGGGCGCAAGTCTCCATCAGGATCGGGCGCGTCCGCGGCCAGGCCCCGAGACCGAGGCATTCCTGGATGCACGACGCCACCTATTCGAGCGGCTGCAGGAACGGGGATCGGTGGAGCGCGCTGATTTCCGCGACGCTGGCACGCGTCGTGTCGCCCTCGATTACGTCCGTGCATTCGAGTCGCTCATCGGAAACGTGAGGGAGCACGCCCGGATGGTGGATGGCATCGCCGACGCGGATCGTCTGCGGTGCGCCGAGTACCTCGGGTATGACGCCGTGCTTCTCCACGTTCGCGAAGGCGCAGCCGGAGCGGCGTATCCCGTCCTCCTCGTCTCCCCAACCAGCCCCGTGGTAATCGCGTGGCTGCTCGACTTTCAGGATCTCGTGTACGCGTGGTCGCGGGGACGGTTCGATGCCGCCCTCAAGCCGTCGTACAAGGGCGTGGTGGAGAGCTTGGGGGCCGGACCTCGCTCCATGGTCTACGTGACCCCCGGGGCGGACGACCGCGTATCTTGGTGGGGGTTCGGGGGAAGCGTGGCAGCACTGTGGCAGTGCTACCTCCCGATCGGCGAGCACGATGCCGTTCGGAGCAAGGACTGGGAGAGGCGAGTACTCACGCTCCTCGGGCTCCCTGCGAGGACGGTCGGCGCGGGGAGAGGCGACGCGCGGCGCATCGGCCAACGGCTCAAGCGGTACTGCGTGCTGCATCCAACCACCAACCAGCTCAAGCTAGCCGCGGTCATCCCGGGAGACGGTTTCGAGGTTCTCGAGGCCCTCCGTGTGATCGACGAGAAGGCGGGGACCCCGCCTGGCGCGCAATCCGTACGCGACATCCGGTACGAGGTGACCATCGTCGGCCCACGGAGCATCACGCTCGGCCGCGCGATCGACGACTTCACGCTCAACCCGGGCGAGGCGAGATGGCGAAGGTTCTCCGACGCGATCCTGGACAATCCTGAGACTGTCCTTTCCCCGAGCTTCGGCTTTGCCAAGCGACCGGTGCCAGCGCCGGTGCATCACCCCGGGATGTTCTGGTCGCGGCTCGCAGACGAGATGCGCACATTCTCAGACGGGGTCAATCTGACGATCCTCGGCCCGATGCTGTCCACGTCAGTTGGAGTCGCACCAGTCGCGATGGACGACGACGACACCCGCATGGCTGGCATCGTCGCGCGACCGGCCACGCGTCTCCTCCCTGCTGCCGTCTCCACGCAATACGAGGGCAACTGGGTGCTTGCGATCACGGCGCCCGCGCGACCCGGGGCCTCGTGCAGCTCGTCTGGCCTTAGCGCGCTTGCGGCCGCCATCAATCTCGCGCATGGGGTGGTCGATGACCGACACCAGGTCGGCCTCCAGGTGGCCTTGGCGGGCGGGATGTCCGACGCCATCCGGGCCGCGCACGAGGTGAGCGACTGGGTCGTCATGTCCGACCCGCTGTTCGCGATCGAGCAAATCGATCGCCCAGCCAGCACCGACCACGACGCATTGCTTCTCGACTACTCGCCCGAATTCGACCCGTATCCGGGCGGCCGCGTGGTCGTAACCACATCCAGTCTCGGCGAGCTCGCTGCGTTGTCTGGCGCCGTTGGTCACGCGCTGACCGGTGACGCCCCGATGGCGGCCATCCTGTCGAGCATCAGCTCTCGCCTGCTCCTAGGTCTGGCCAACCCGACGCAGCAGGTCGTCCACGGGCTGGTCGGTCTCGCGCTCACGCGCATGTTCGTGGCGGCCGCCAACCCGGCTGCGCTGGTGATCCCCATCGATGGGCACGAGGACATGTTCGTCACCCACCGGAAAGCGTCGTCTGGCCAGATGGCTGACCTGCTGGTCGTTGACCTTACCGACGGCTTGTCGTTCGAGGTGATCGAGTCGAAGTGGAGCGGACGGGCGAACCTCCAGGCCCAACTCGATGGCGCACTCGGCCAGGCGAAGGCCACCGCTGAGGTGATCCGATCGGAGTATCTCGCGTACGACGGCGTTGACCGCGCGATGCGCGCCGAGAACCTCCTCGATGTTGCGCTGTTCCACCTGGCTCGAGGCGCGCGCCACGGCCTGAGCATCCCGGTTCGCCCGGCGCAGCTCCGCGAGGCGTTCTCGCCCGATGCCTTGCGCACGGCCCGGGTCTCTGCGTCTGTCGTGGCCTGGTGTCCTGACACGTCGACCGGATCGGACCGCGGCATCGAACACGACGGGGTGCGCGAGTGGTTGCACGGATCCGACGATATCCGGCACTACGCCGAGATGATGCTGTCGTGGCCGTCGGCGGTGTCCCCCGTCGACGCCGCGCACGGCGGAGTGGAGAGTGAGGTCGCGCCAGAGCGCGACGAGACGCTGGCGGCAGTCAAAGAAGTGGAGGAGGAGACGGCAACCGCAGGCGGTGGCGACGGACACCCGGCGTCGCAGACGCAGCAAGGCGTGCCGTCAACGAGTCTTCGATCACCTGCCGCCGCCGCATCTACTCCTGACGCTGCTGCCACATCTCAGACAAGCGATCGGGACGAATGCGTTGTGCTTGGGCACGTCGTGAACAGTGAACGGGTAGCCACGTGGTGCCCGACCCGCCTCTCCAACGGTCACATGATCCTCGTTGGCGGATCGGGCGCCGGCAAGACGACGGCGCTCCGTCACATCACCAGTCAACTACGGGCGCTTGGCGTCCCTGTCCTCGTCCTCGACTTCCACGGCGATATCGAACCGTACGGGAGCCCGGAGGAGCTCCACTCGTTCGACTACGAGGGGAACAAGGCCTTTGTGAATCCCTTCCATCTTGATCCGTCGCTGGGCTCTCGTCTTACGCCCACGCGGCTGAAGTGGGAGTTCATCGAGGCGTGGCGGTCGCAATACCCCTCGATGGGCGTCCAACAGACGAACTTCCTCACGGAGTTGATCGAGTCCGCCTTCGCTCGCGCCGGCATCAATGACGATCCCGCCACGTGGCGACGGGCCGTGACATTCGGCGACGTCATCGACGAGTTCGACGCTTCTGACACACCCGACACGGTCAAGTCGAAGATCCGGGCCTACATGAAACGCTTCAGCGAATGGAAGATCTTCCACGGTGGCGAGGGCATCGGCGTCGAGATGTTCCTCAACCGGTCGGTGCGCCTGGATCTCTCTCAACTTGACGAGTCGGCGCGGAATATCCTCGCCGATGTCGTGCTGCGGCGCCTCTTCCTGCTCGTGCGTGCCCTCGGCCCAGTCGACCCGGAAGCAAAGGGGTGGGAGAAGTTCAGGCTCTACGTCGTGATAGACGAAGCCCAGTTGCTGATGGGCAGTACAGGCGATGCCAAGGCCAGTCTGACGAAGTACGCCGCGGAGGCTCGGAAGTTCGGAATCGGCCTCATCCTTGCCACGCAGCTCCGGGACAACGTTCCCGCCGAGATATGGGGCAATATCGACACGCGTCTCTTCATGCAAGCGTTGGATCCGGGTGAGCGAGCCCGGAATGCCCGAGCGGCAAACGTGGCCGAGGACGCTCTTCGATCGCTATCACGCGGCGAGGCAATCCTCATCAGCTCGAGCCAACCTCGGCAGATCCCGCTTACCGTTCGGATTGAGCCTGCCTGGCTGACTTGACGTGTCGCTCGTTGCGCTGCCGAGGCTGTGACAGGCAGGACGTATTGCCGCGCGTGCCCATACATGCGCCAGTACCACTGACCGCTCATGGGCTGGGCGTCTACCAGCTCTCCTCCGGGCCGAGCGGGCTCCATCCGTTGAGATGGGGCTTGAAGTCGTCTGGCTTGGGTTCCGGGACCACAGGGATCAGCCGCGCAGGATGGGCCAGCGGATCGAGCGCGGCGAGTCTTCGCTCAACGAACTCGAGGTGCGCCTCGAGCTCCGCCCGGGCAGGCAAGTCCACGCTGGCGAGGAGGTTCCTCGCGGCTGCCAGGAACTCCCGGTGCTGCCGCACGTCCTGCCATTCGCGTGACCGGGCGACGAACGCGTCCCACCGGGCCTGCTCGTCGTATTTGGCGCGCGCGGCGGCCATGGCGGCCTCCCACTGGCGTCGGCGCTCGGCGGCCTTTCGCTCGCGCTCCTGTTTCTCCACCTCGGCCTCGAGCCTGCGGATCTCGATGCGGCGAAAGATGCGCGGCAGGCGTTCCTCGAGCCTCATGGTGCTGGAATCGGCGATGCGGTACCCGTTGTAGGGCAGGCCGGGTCCTTCCGTGATCAGCTCGAGGTCGCCAGTGCTGACGAACTCGGTGTCACGGCGCTCGAGCCACTTCGCGCGCCTCGAGCGGTCGTCCCAGTGGCGGTACGAACGCGCCCTGCCGCCCTTCGCGGACACCTCCCGGATCCGGATCCCGTACTCCCCGGCCGGGGAGCGCAGGCGTAGGTGCGGGTGGTCGGCCTCGCGATCGCGCTGGTAGGAGACGATAGGGACCAAGCCCACGCGTTCGGCCCATACGACCTCGACGCCACGCCGCGGGGCCTCGTCAGTGATCGCCTGAAGGATGCGCGCGGCTCGGCTGAGGTGATCTCTGCCGACGAGCTGCCAATCCCGATTGTCGAGGAATGCCTTTACCGCCGGGTGATACCTCGTGACGCGCTCGGGGACTGGCACCGGCAACTCGTCGACCAGGTCCTCGAACTGGCGCACGAGGGCAACCTCGTAACGGGTCTCTCGCCACGCGCCGGCGCTCGTGACCTCGAGTCGCCAACCCTTCGGCCGGCTGGGCGAGCGGTTACTGGCCTGCACCAGCTCGTCGTAGCCGAGCTTGGTCTTGTAGTCGTCGCCGATCGCGAGATGGCCATCGGCGGCGAGTGCCCGCGCAAACAGGTCGTCGGCGCCGCCTGGATCCTCAGCGGCGGGCCGCGAGTGCGTCTCGAGCCAGCGGCGACCTGCCTCAGTGATCGAGGCCGTCCAGTTCGCACCGTTGCCCTTGGTGGCCACGAGCCCCCGATTGCGTAACGAGCCGGCGCTGATTCGACGACTCACCGCTGTCTCTTCATCGACCGTGGGGCACCCGTCACGGATCCACTCCAGCGTCGCCACCTGGATCTCGCTGAGTGCGTCGGCCCTTCTGCCCATCGAC
>JAJYGO010000119.1 GCA_021785115.1 Chloroflexota bacterium
TTCTCCGTCTCCGCCTCCAACCGACAGGGACGACGAAGCCCCCCGGGGCCGGGGGGCTTCGCGCTGCGCGGCCCCAGGACGACGGGGAGGAGGCCGTCGAGCGGGGCGTTCAGTCGTGCGACGAGGCGTGACGAGGGATTGTTACGCGACCCGCTGCGGATTCCCCGCATGCGGCCCGAGATCGGGTGTCGCGGCCGCGGCGTGCCGAGGCCCCGCCGGCATGAGCGGCGATCCGTCCGACACCGCTCACGTTGCGAGCATTTTCTGGTGCGCTGATGCACCACCACGGCCCAACTGGAGGACCTAGAGCACTCATCCCGGAGGCGCCGGGTGGCTACCGTCCGAGCGTGCCCTAAGTGGTCCGGGCCGACGGACCGGAGTGGAGGAGATCCATGGTTCAGCTTGCCTCGCTGCGGCATTCGCGGAGGGCCGCGTTCGTTGTCCTGGGGCTGGCGCTCGTGCTGGCGACCGCCGGGATCGCCGTGGCGGCGTCGACGTCGCGGACATTCACGCCCCAGAAGGCGGACCAGATCACCAACCTCGACAACCTGCGCCAGCAGATCAAGAACTACTACGGCACGCCCGGCGCCTCGAGCGGCTCGGGGGCGACGGCCGGCTGGACGCTTCCGCTGAACCTCGACAGCAACTACGCGCGGGAGGCCGAGTCCGTCGCCTCCCAGGCCGAGCAGTGGCTCAAAGCCCGCGCGCACAAGTCGGCGAAGCCGGCGATCGTCTTCGACGTTGACGACACCACGCTCACGACGTGGAATTACGAGCTGTTCAGCAACTGGGACTACAACCCGGGCACGAACGCCGTCTTCGTCGGGCTGACCGGCACGACGTTCACCGGCAACCTCTTCCCGGCGACCCCGGGGATGCTCGATCTCGCCGAGGCCGCGCACAAGCTCGGCTATGCCATCTTCTGGATCACGGGCCGCGGCGACTCCCAGCATCAGGCCACCATCGCCAACCTGGTCAGTGACACCGCGGCCGGGCTCGCCGACATCACGTCGGTGACCTACTCAGGAGCCACGCTGCCGGAGATCGACGCCGGCTACCCGATGCCGACCGCGATCGACGTCGGCCACGGCGGCTTCACCGACGGGTTGTTCACCAAGCCGAGTGTCGGGTTCTACCCGGCGTACCTCAACAAGGCCGAGTTCTGCGCGTCGGCGATCGCGGCCAACGCTTCGTGCGCGACGATCCCGTACAAGTCCGGCACCCGCGCGTACATCGAGTCGCAGGGCTACGACATCGTGGCCGACTTCGGCGACCAGTACAGCGACCTGATCGGCGGCTACACCGACCGGACATTCAAGATGCCGAACCCGAACTACTACCTGCCGTAGGCGGCACACGAGTCTCCAGGGGCCGCCGGCCGAGTACGGTCGGCGGCCTTTCCATGCACGCGACCATCGCGCGCCGAGCGGGGGCAGCGGTGACGCCGTTGGCCCGCCTCCCCACGCGCACGGGAGCCACGCCGCATGCAGAAACGCCGCGGACTCGTGACGGCACGACCCGCGGCGCTGAACGTGAGCCATGGTGGGCGATACTGGACTCGAACCAGTGACCTCACGGATGTGAACCGTGCGCTCTAACCGACTGAGCTAATCGCCCGCTCCCCCGAGGGGGACTCGCATTCTAGCGCGAGTTCGCGATCCCGCGGGGGCCCGCCGTCCGGGCCCGCCAAGCACGCCGCGTCATCGTCCCAGCCCCGGCCAGCGTCGATCCAAGGCTGCCCCGTCCAGCCCCACCACCTCGACCACCTTGGCGCGGCCCGACTCTCCCGAGACCAGCCGAACCGACCCGCGGGGCACGCCCAGCTCGTCGGCGATGAGGCGGAGCAGCGCCCGGTTCGCGGCGCCGTCGACCGGGGGCGCCGCCACCCGGACCCGCAGCACGCCGTCCAGCACGCCGTCGACCCGGTCAGCGCCGCCCCGCGGCGTCAGCCGGACGGGGATCCGAAGGGGTGCGCGCTCCCCCGCCATCAGAGCAGGATCCGCCACAGGAGGCCGAGGATCACCAGCACCAGCACGGCGGACGCATCGAACGCGCCGGTGCTCGGCAGCCGGCGGCGGAGCGGGGCGAGCAGCGGCTCGGTCATCTCGATGACGTGCCGGGACGCCCGCCAGCGGTGGCCGGGGTCCGCGAACGTCAGCAGGATGCGCGCCAGGACCAGCGCCCAGAGCAGCAGGACGAAGACGGCGGCGAACAGCTGGGCGGGGCTCACGGGCCGGCTACCCGGCGGGATCGGTGCCGGCCGGCCGGGGACGCTCGCCGAACAGCGCCCGCCCGACGCGCACGATCGTGGCGCCCTCCTCGACCGCGACCTCGTAGTCGTCGCTCATGCCCATCGAGAGCGCCGGGCCCAGGCGCGGCTCCGATGCCCGGAGTCGGGCCGACAGCTCGCGCAGGGCTCGGAACGTGGGTCGGGCCTCCTCGGCCGTGGGTACCAGGCGCCCGATCGTCATCAGGCCGTCGAGGCGCAGGCCGGCCAGGCTCGCGAGCTGCGGGAGCGCCGCCTCGACGCCCGGCTCGTCGAAGCCGGACTTGGACGGATCGCCGGCCACGTTGACCTGGAGCAGCACCGGCAGCGGGCGTCCCGGCCGGAGCTCGCCCGCCACCCGGTCGAGCCGCTGGGCGAGCTCGAGCGACCCGACGGCCTCGAGCACGTCGAACAGCTCGACCGCCCGACGGGCCTTGTTCGCCTGGAGGGGTCCGAGCAGGTGCCACCGGGCGCCGGGGACCTCGGGGACCTTCGCCGCGGCCTCCTGGACGCGGTTCTCGCCCAGCACGGTGAGGCCGGCGGCCACCGCGGCCCGGACCCGGACCGCCGCGACCGTCTTGGACACCGCCACCAGGGT
>JAJYGO010000363.1 GCA_021785115.1 Chloroflexota bacterium
TGGAACGATGTCTGGGCCCACGCCGACGTGCGTCGCAAGAACGAACTCCTCAAGCTGGCCGGCGTGACGGTCCGGATCGGGCGCCGCCCGGGCGACGAGATGGGGCCCGCCTCACTGCTGTCGATCGAGGCCGCGGATCCCATCTTCGCCCTCGCGTTGGCGTCCGCCCTGACCCAGGTGACATACCACGGTCCGACCCCCGCCGATCCACGTCTCATCCACCTCGACCGTACCCGACAGCAGGCTGCGAGCGGGATTGACCATCGCACGCCGCAGCTTGTGGAGCAGGAGCCAGGCCGTCTCGTAGCGCGAGAGGCCGAGCTGCGCCTGGAGCTGGAGCGCGGAGATGCCGGGCTTGAGGGAGGCGACCAGATACGCCGCCGCGAACCACGTGGTGAGCGGCTGTCGCGTGCCCTGGAGCAGCGTGCCTGCCGTCGCGGAGGTCTGGTGACGGCAGGCTCGGCAGACCCAGAGGCGGCGCGTGCTCAGCAGGTGTGCGTCGCCAACCGCGCCGCACTTGGGACAGCGAAACCCGGCGGGCCAGCGCGTCTCGATCAGGTAGCGCAGGCACGTCGCGTCGTCAGGGAACCGCCGATAGAACTCGCCAAGGCTCCGCGGATAGTCGCCCGCCGTCTTCCCGCCCACGTCGTGACACTACATCTGGTGTCGTGTTGAGACAACCGGATAAGCACGAGAGCAGTTATCGTCGGGGCTTCGGCTCAGGTCCCGCTCTCGCCTCGAACGCCTGCGAGCCTGGCTCGCGCCGAGCTCCACTCCTTGAGCTCGCGCAGGCGGTCCTCGGACACTGACCCGGGCTCGGCCGAGTAGGTCACGATCCCCAGGCCGGGGTCGGCCGGGAACTCGAGGCGCTCGTACGAGAGCGTGAGGTCGCCCACGAGCGGGTGGTGCATCCGCTTGGTGCCGCTCCGGTGGAAGCGCACGTCATGGCGCGCCCACTCCACGCGGAACTCCTCGCTCCGGGTCGACAGGAGCCCGATCAAGTCGGACAGCCCGCGGTCGTAGGGGTTGCGGCCCGCCTCACCGTGCAGGGCGGCGACCGCGTCGCGCATCAGCGTCTCCCAGTCCGGGTAGAAGGTGCGGGCGCGCGGGTCGAGGAACGTGAACCGGGCCGAGTTGACGGGCCGGACCGGGTCGCGGAAGTGCTCCGAGTACAGCGCCTCGAGCAGCGGGTTCGCGTACAGGATGTCGAGGCGGCCGTTGCCCACGAAGGCCGGGACCCCGCCCATCGCGTCCACGAGGCGGCGGATGCTCGGCCGGACGGTCGCCGGCGTCGCCGCCTTGCGCGGCGGCCGCTCCCGGTTGGCGGCCCGGACCAGGTCGGCCAGGTGCGCGTGCTCGGCCTCGTCGAGCTGCAGGGCCCGGCTCACGGACTCGAGGACGTCGTCCGACACCCCCCGTGCATTGCCGCGCTCGAGGCGCGTGTAGTACTCGACGCTGATGCCGGCGAGCAGCGCGACCTCCTCTCGCCGCAGCCCCGCGACGCGGCGGGTCCGGCCGTAGGCCGGCAGCCCGGCGCGCTCCGGCGTGAGCCGGCCGCGGCGGGTGGTGAGGAACTCGCGGATCTCCTGGTCGGTGTCCATGACCCGCACACCGTACGCCCCCACGGCCCCCGGAGGGAGGCACTGGCAGTACCCCTAAGACCGGTGCCTTCCTCAGGCGGGCGCCAGGGCGCACGATGCGGCCATGACGAACCCCGCCCTTCCCGACGTCGGCGCCGGGCTCACACCGGAGCTGCGGGCGCTCGCCCCAGCCGGCGGGAGGCGACGTCCCGTCCGGGTCGTCGAGCACGCCGCCTTCCGCGCCGCCCGCGCCCGGGCCACCGCCGTCCACCGCCACGCGCCCGCGACCGCGGGCGCGTGCCACCCCTCCCGCCCAGCTACCGAGGCTGCCTGACCATGCGAGCTGCCATCTTCAACGGACCTCGCGACATCACGGTCGGCGAGCGGCCCGACCCGGTCATCGAGAACCCCACCGACGCCATCGTCCGCGTCACGCTCGGCTGCGTCTGCGGCTCGGACCTCTGGTACTACCGCGGCGTGTCGAAGCACGAGGCGGGTGCCATCGGCCACGAGCTCATCGGCGTGGTCGAGGCGGTCGGCTCGGCAGTGCGAACCGTGCGCGAGGGCGACCTCGTCATCGCGCCGTTCGCGATCAGCTGCGGGACGTGCCCGAACTGCCTCGCCGGCGTCCAGACGGCCTGCCTCAACGGCGGGTTCTTCGGCAGCGGCGGCAACGACGGCGGCCAGGGCGAGCGCGTCCGGGCGCCGCACGCCGACGGCACGCTGGTGGCGGTCCCGGGCGGCCCGCACGACGACACGGTGCTGCGCTCCCTGCTGACGCTCTCGGACGTGATGGGCACCGGCCACCACGCGGCCGTGAGCGCCGGGGTGCGCCCCGGGATGACCGTGGCCGTCTCCGGCGACGGCGCCGTGGGGCTGTCGGCTGTGCTCGCGGCCAAGCGGCTCGGCGCCGAGCGGATCATCGCCCTGTCGCGGAACACGGCCCGCCAGGCGGTGGCCCGGGAGTTCGGCGCGACGGACATCGTGGAGTCACGCGGGGACGAGGCTGTCGAGGCCATCAAGGCGATGACCGGCGGGATCGGCGTGGACGCCGCGCTGGAGTGCGTCGGCTCGAACGACTCGTGGCAGACCGCGCTCGCGATCGCCCGGCCGGGCTCGATCGTCGGCGCGGTGGGGGTGCCGCAGGACATCGCGCTCAACGTGCCGTCGATGTTCTTCCGGAACGTGGGCCTGCGCGGCGGCCCGGCGCCGGTGCGCGCGTACATTCCCGAGCTCCTCGCCGACGTGCTCGACGGCTCCATCAACCCGGGCCTGGTGTTCGACTACGAGACCGACCTCGAGCACACCCCCGAGGCGTACGCGGCCATGGACGAGCGGCGCGCCATCAAGGGCCTCGTTCGCGTGGGTGCCGTGTGATGGCCCCCAACGCCGTCGCCCAAGCCAACCACGACCGGTTGTTCCCGGGTCACGTCTCGACGCTGGCCGTGACGGACCCGGAGCTGATCGAGGTCTTCGACAACTTCGCCTTCGACGAGGTGCTGACGAGCTCGCGGCTCGAGGAGACGACACGCCTCCTGGCGCAGTTGGCGGCGATGATCGCCGTCGGAGCCGTGAGCGAGTTCCGCGTGATGCTGGGCGCGGCACTCATAGTCGGTGTCACCCCGGTGGAGGCGAAGGAGGTCGTGTACCAGGCCGTCCCGTACGTCGGCATGGCCCGGGTGTTCGACTTCATCCACGCGACCAACGAGGTGCTCGTGGCACGGGGCGTTGCGCTGCCGCTGCCCGGCCAGG
This sequence comes from Chloroflexota bacterium, assembly GCA_021785115.1. Next base: position 3,333 of record JAJYGO010000363.1, read on the forward strand.
CGACCAAGACGCCCGAGACCCGCCTCGCGGCTGGTCGTGCGGTCCAGGGGCAGGTCGTCGGCAGCGACGCCGTGGCGGCGATGTACGCGGCGGCCCCCGACGACGAGCAGCACCTCCAGCGCCTGCTCTCGGCCAACTGCTTCGGCGACCACGTGTCCCGCGGCGGCCTGGACCTGGCGACCCGCGAGCTGCTCACGTTCAGCATGCTCGCCGCCCTCGGCGGCTGCGAGCCGCAGCTCCGGGGCCACGTGGTGGCCAACCTCCGGGTCGGCAACGACCGCGCGCGGCTCCTCGACACGCTCACCCAGCTCATCCCGTTCATCGGCTACCCGCGCACGCTCAACGCGCTCCGGGTGCTCGACGAGGCCGCGCCCATCGCGGCCATGGAGGATCCCGCATGACATCGCGCACGTGGCTCATCACCGGCGTCAGCTCGGGCTTCGGCCGGGAACTTGCGACGCAGCTCCTAGAGCGCGGCGACCGGGTCGTTGGCACGGTCCGGCGGCCTGACGCCGTCGCCGACCTCGCCGCTCGCCACCCCGACACCTTCCGCGTCGAGACCCTCGACGTGACCGACACGGCCGCCGTCCGGGACGTCGTGGACCGCTCGTTCGCCGAGTTCGGCCGCATCGACGTCTACATCAGCAACGCGGGGTACGGGCTGTTCGGCGCCGCCGAGGAGCTGACCGACGAGCAGGTGGACCGGATCCTCGGCACGAACCTCCGCGGCTCGATCGCCCTCATCCGCGCCTCGCTCCCGCACCTCCGGGCGCAGGGCGGCGGGCGGATCGTCCAGATCTCCACGTACGGCGGGCAGGTCGCCTTCGCCGGGAACTCGCTCTACCACGCGTCCAAGTGGGGCATCGAGGGCTTCTGCGAGTCGGTGGCCCAGGAGGTCGCGCCGTTCGGCATCGGCGTGACGATCGTCGAGCCCGGCGGCGCCCGGACCGAGTTCCGCTACGGGTCGGCGCAGGTGGCCGCGCCGCTTCCGGCGTACGAGGGCAACCCGGCCCACGCCTTCATGGCGATACTGGACCCGGAGAACGGCCTCGCTCCGGGTGACCCGGCGCGGATGGCCGCGCGGATCATCGAGAGCGTGGACCTGGAGCCCGCGCCCCTCCGGCTCGTGCTCGGGTCGCTTGCGCTCCAGAGCACCATCGACACGCTCACGCGCCGCATCCAGGGCTTCGAGGCCCAGCGCGAGCTCGCCGCGTCGACCGACTTCCCGGCCGGCGAGTAGGAGGCACGAGATGCAGTTCCTGCCGAAGCATCCGACCGGCAAGGCCCCTGCGGAGACCTTCACCGGCGACGCCTACATCGACCTCATCGTCCGCGGCGAGGAGCCCTCGCGGACCCGAGTCGCGCTCGTCCACTTCGCCCCCGGCGCCCGCAACGCCTGGCACGCGCACGCCGCCGGCCAGACGGTCCACGTGACCGAGGGGGTCGGGCGGATCCAGGCCCGGGGCGGGGAGATCCTCGAGATGCGCGCCGGAGACACGGTCGTCACGCCGGCGGGCGAGTGGCACTGGCACGGCGCGGCGCCCGACCGGTTCATGACGCACCTCGCCGTCTGGGAGGCGCCCGCGGGCGGCGGCCAGGAGACCGAGTGGGGCGAGCAGGTCGTCGAGGTCGAGTACCTCGCCGCGCCGGCGGAGCCGGCCCGGTGACCGCCTGGACCGCCGACGAGCGTGCGAGGATCGGCCGGTCCGACGAGCTCCAGGTCAGCTCGCGGCGTCCCGACGGGAGCCTCCGGCCCTACGCCACGATCTGGTTCGTGTGGCTCGGCGACGACCTGTACGTCCGCTCGGCATACGGCCCCGACAACGGGTGGTTCCGGCGGGCGAGGGCTTCGGGCGCCGGCCGGGTCCGCGCGGGCGGCGTCGAGCGCGACGTGGCGTTCGAGGAGGCGACACCCTCGGTCGCCGCGGGCCTGAGCGCGGCCTACCACGCCAAGTACGGCCGATACGGGGCGCGGATGGTCGGGACCGTGGTGTCCGCGGAGGCCGCGCGGGCGACGCTCCGTCTCGTGCCGCGGCAGGCCGACCCCGCCCGGTGACTGGCGGCCCACGCGACGATAAGTGTGAAAATCGTGATGGGGGCGGGGGAGGGGCGGATCGGACGGGCCGTCCTGCCACGGTCGCTGCGTCCGCCCAGGACGCCCCAGAACGGCCGCTCGGTCCCGACCCGGCCCCCGGTCCGCCGGCCGTCCACGGGCTGCTGCTGGGGCAGGGCCCGGATCGCGCAGCAGCAAGGCATCCGGCGTGGCAGGCTTATGCGGTGGGTGCCGACCTTCCGCGACCGGTCCTGAGCGTCTTCATCGCGTGGCATCCGGGCGCCGCCCATGCCGCCGATCTCGCGTTGACGATGTTCAAGGAGCTGTGCGCAGACCCTGAGTATCCAGCTCGTCGCGGCCTCGGGATGCCGGTGAGGTTCCGCACGGTACCTCGTGCTGGTGAGGTCCCGGCTGCGGTTCCGTTCGGGCGATCTCGACGCACTGTGGTGTTCGTGCTCGCGGACGATCTGCTCGTCGCGTCGACTCGATGGCGCGACTACTGCGCGCGGCTTGTCGCTGAGGCGGGCGAGCTCGACAAGGTCGTGCCCGTGGCCCTTGCCGACTGCTCGAACCTTCCTCCCGCCCTGGCTGACCTCGAGGCGATCCGCCTCGACAAGGCGCCGATGGAGCTCCACGAAGACGTGCTGATGCGCGACGCCCTGCACGATCTGTGCAGGTGCCTTGACCCAGAGGAGGCGAAGGTCAAGGTGTTCCTCAGCCACGCGAAGCAGGACGGCCTGGAGATCGCACACACCGTGCGGACCCACCTCCACGACGAGGATCGTCTCGACGATTTCTTCGACGCTGCGGACGTGCCGGACGGCGTGAGATTCGGCGACTTCATCGTGGCCTCGGCGGGCTCGACCCATGCCCTGCTCGCGATCCAGACGGATACCTACGGATCGCGCGAGTGGTGCCGCGTCGAGGTGCTCGAGGCCAAGAAGCGTCGCATTCCGATCGTGGTGCTCGCGGCCGTTGAGCGCGGCGAGACGAGGTCCTTCCCCTACATCGGCAACGTGCCGGTGATCCGCTGGCACGGGCCCGAGACCGCCGCCGCCGTGGCGGGCGGCGTGCTCCGCGAGGTGCTCCGAACGCGGTACTTCCCTCGTCGGATGGAGTCCCTCTGCCGGCTCCACGGGCTCGACCCGGATCGACAGGTCCTTGCATACCCACCCGAGCTCCTGACCGCGCTCGCGTTCCGGAGCGCCGATGCGGCGGCTGATACCGGCAACCTGGTGCTCTATCCCGACCCGCCACTGGGCACAGAGGAACTGGCGGTGCTCGCTGAGCTGGATCCGAACCTGAGGCCGGTTACGCCGACCGCCCTCCTGACGGGCTGAGGCGCCTGATGGCGAGCGCGCGCTACACGATCGGGATCTCGGTGTCGTCACCGCCGGAGCAGGAGCTGATCGCCCTCGGCCTCAGCGAACACCACATCCGTCACGTGTTCATCGAGCTCGTCCGGCACATCCTCGCCTCGGGGTGGGACGTCGCCTACGGCGGCGATCTTCGGCCCGCAGGCTACACGGAGGCACTGTTCGACCTGGTGCGTACCTACAACCGCCGGGACGTCGCAGGCCCCGAGCGCGTGCGCTCCTACCTGCACTGGCCGGTCTGGGCGGGGCTCACGCCGAAGGATCGCGCGGACCTGGCGAACGTGGCGACGCTCGTGGAGGTCAGCGCCCCGCCCGGCGTCGACGTGTCGGACGGCCGGGTGCGCGACGACCCCCTGACCATCACCCGCTGCGTGGAAGCGATGCGGTCGCGCATGACCGCCGAGATCGGCGCGCGCGTGGTCCTCGGCGGTCGAACGTGGGGCCAGGGGGGCATCACCCCGGGCGTGGTCGACGAGGCCAACCTTGCGATCGCAGGGCGCCTGCCGGTGTTCGTCGCCGGCGGCTTCGGTGGCGCCGCAAGACTTGTTGCAGAGGCGTTGCGGGGCGAGTTGCCCCAGGAGCTCACTTCCGACTTCCAGCGAGAGCACACCCCGGACTACGATGGGCTCGGTCCCGCGGGCAACGCGAGCGCGGTTCTCGCCTCGGTCGTCGAGCGGCTGCAACGGGCGGGCCTAGCCGGCCTGCAGAACGGGCTTGAAGACGACGAGAATGCGCGGCTCATGGAAACCGACGACGCCGACGAAGTCGTGGCGCTGGTGCTGCGGGGCGTCAGGCGCCTGACTGGCGCGGCGGCGAGCCCGCCTGAGTAGTAGAGGGGATCGGCCGGTGGCGACTCGGCACAAAGTCTTCATCAGCTTCTACCACAAGGACGACGAGCACTACCGCGCCAAGTTCGAGCGCGACTTCGGGCACCTGTTCATCGCCAAGAGCGTGCCCGCGGGCGGCATCGCCAGCGAGAACTCTGATGACTACATCAAGCGGCTCATCCGCGAGGGCTATCTCGAGGACGCCAGCGTAGTCGTCGTGCTCGTCGGGCCGAAGACGAAGTGCAGGAAGCACGTCGACTGGGAGATTTCGGCGGGCCTCAACAGGAAGGTCGGCGGCTACTCGGGGCTCCTCGGCATCCTGCTCCCCACGTTCCCCCTCGACGCAGAGGGCAAGTACCAGCACGACGACATCCCGCGGCGACTCGACGCCAACGTCACCTCCGGGTTCGCCAAGCTATACCGCTGGAGCTACCTCACGAAGGACGAAGGACGCGTGGTCGCAGCAATCCAAGAAACGTTCGATCGGCGTGCGTCACACTCGGACAAGATCGTGAATGCGACCATCCCGCAGCGCGAGCGCGACTCCTGCGACTGACGGCGGCAGACCTGCGGATTCCGGTCGCGCGCACGCGTCCTTCCCACCAGGCGGGATCCCGGCGAAGCAGGGAGCTTGGTCATGTCGTCGGTGTCAGAAGAGAAGCCCAGCCCGCTGGCGTGACGCTCCGCCGTGCTTCGCTTCGCGTGAGCGTGGCGGTAGGGCCGTGTCAGGGAGTGGCACCTGTGGTGGCGAGCGCCGCCACTACCCGGTCCATGAAACCGGCGTCGGTGCTCCTCGGCGGGTCGGTCGTGCGCACGAAGAGCGCCACGTTCGCCACGCGCAGCCAGCGGCACTGAAAGCCGCCCTGCCCGCCACTCGTCGCCACGGGCGCCGCGGCCAGCTCCGCCACAGCCCCATCACCGATCGGCAGGGCACGACCGAGCGCCTCCACCGACGGGGCGATCTCGACCAGCGACACGCTGGGCACGTCGGCAGGGATGACGGCCACCGCGTAGTCCCGCGCGGCCAACAGCACGCCGCCGTCGGAGAACGGGACGTCATGCTCGAACGCCCGCAGCGCGAGGTCTGGCACCACGGTGCGCAGCCCGGAGGTCGCGCGCGAGGTCGAGCGGGCAGCGGAAGCCGCCCGGGCCTATGCTGTCGCGGCCAGGCTGGGGGACGAGGCGGTCGGCACCGCGTCTGCGATCAAGCTCGACGCCGAGCGGAAGGCGGGCGAGCTGCTGGCGCGGATGCGGGACACGGGCGAGCGCGATCCTGGCGGGCGCGGACCAGTTGAGTCTCGGCCCGCGACCCAACTGGTCGACCTCGGCGTGACGAAGTCGCAGTCATCCTGCTGGCAGGCCCTCGCCCGGATGCCGGAGCAGGAGTACGCCGAGGTCCGGGAGCGGGTGAAGACCCGGGCTCGCGGTGCCGAGTCGGTTCCGATCACGCAGTTCGTGACGCAGGCGAGCGGCGAGAAGGCGATCGGCGCGACGGCATAGCCGAAGCCCTCGCCGACGGTTGCCACGATCACGCACGCGTCGGTACACGGGACCGTGGGAGTCGCGAGCAACGGCCGCGTCGGTGCCCGCAGGGTGACCGTGAATGCCGTCTGCCCCCGCCGCGCGTCGTCTGTGACGAGGAACAGCTGGGCGGCCAGCTGGGCACCGCAGCCGAGGCTGCTCGCGTCCTGCGCCGACGCACACTCCGAGACCCACACCTTGCCGCCCACGCCGAACCCAGTGACGCGCACCTCGACGGTCTGGCCGTCGTGCAGCCCGCGATCCGGTGTCACGATGACCCTCTGGCGATCCACGGACAGGGCCGGGGGGACCGCCGACGGGATGGGTGATCCGGCTGACGGGCTGGTGAGGGTGGCGAGGGGAGTCGGAGGCGCCGACGGCGCGGACGACGGCTGCAGAGACGCAGGGGGCTCGCTCGTGGGCGGACCCACTGCGGGCGGGCTCGTGGTGGCGGGACCGCCGCACGCCACGAGAAGCGTGGCCCCCAGCATGAAGAATCCGGCGAGGCCCGCGTATCCGGCGAGCAGCCCGCGGCCTCCGGCCCGTTCCGGCTCGTGTGACGGTGGACGGCTGGACATGGCGTGCGCAGCATAGGGCGGCGTCCATCGGCGTTCACCACCCGCGCGTCGTGGGGGACGCGGATGCCGCACTGGGCAGCAGGTGGCTCCGGGCTCAACCCCCGGAACGGTGCTACGGCGGTACGAGCCCTGTTGGTCCCGCCCGCCGTCGTGGGGAACGCTCGACACTGGCGCTTGTCCTGCACCCGGCACTGGCGAACGGGGCAGGCGAGCGCGGATCGCCCAGTGGCCCTTGTGTGTCGATGGCGGGTTCCACCTTCTGCGGCCACGCCGTCGACGATGCCGGGTCGGGAGGCTGAGAGCTGCAGGTGACAGGCACCGTACAGGCACCGGCTCCGGAATCGGTGCCGCCGGGTGCCCCCTGGTGCCGTCTCCTGCCGTTCAGTTGATCGGGGAGTTGGGGTGGCGCGGGGGACTTGAACTCCCGACCATCGGATCCACAGGCCGTGCTCTGCCGATTGAGCGGAGGCCAGGGCGGCCCGAGCGACAGCATGTTGGGGTCGGATGAGACAGCCGGATCGATCGGGGCGTGGCCTGTTGTCCTGGGTTCGACGGGCGCCACGACCACTCCCGGGTCTGCTCACCACCACACCCCAGGCGGATTGAGGATCCGCACGATCTTGCGGGCGATGACGAGCGGCGCCTCTGCCCTGCGGCCCTGCGCCCGGATCCACGCCCGATACGCTTCCAGCTCGACCAGCGCCACCGCCTCGGGGTCGTGATCGGTCTCGCGGCACCACGCGAGGAACTGTCCGGCATGACACCGAAGGACGGCTCGTCGCTTCGGTGAGGACGCCTCGTCCAGGAGCGTCTGGACGATACGGTCGAGGCGGCTGTTGGGGACAAGTCCGTCCACGAACTGCGTTCGGGCCCCTTCCGGGATTGGACGAGGGTGCGCGCGGGCCGCGAGCAGATCCGCGGCCGCCGCCAATCGGTTGACGATCCAGCCCGCGAACTTGCGCTGCTGGCTGGTCGCGAAGCGATCGCGCCGGGCGAGGTCGGCGAGGTACGCCTCGCGCAGGGCCGCGGCGTCGACCACGGTGAACACCGCCCCGCGGTCCTCGCACCAGGCGAGGAACTCCGGGCCATACCGCTCCAGTTGCTGGCGTGTGCTGAGCGACCCGGCGCCAGCCGCGGCGGTTGCCAGTACTCGCTCGTGGATCTGCTGCATCTCTGTGCCTCGCGATAGCGGATCGGACGACGGCGGGAGCCTATGCAGGCCGGTCCGCTCGTCAACTGGCTCCGGCGGTGTGACGGTTTCTGGTCTGGCCCGAGACGCGGCAGCGGTCTGTGCTTCGCGCTGCGCGGTGGAGAGCCGGATCGGCAGCCATGCCAGCCCTGCTCGAGGGACCTCCAGTGCGGGCGCGACAACCCGCGCGCCACGACGCTCCCGTCGGCCTGGCGGCAGCCGCGCCGCGCGTGGCGCCTCCGCTGGCTGCCGGTCCTGGGCGGCGCGCCTGCGCGACGCCTCGACGCCGCCCCGCCGGGGGACTCGATGGGATCCCCTTGACAACGCGCGGGGTCATCCCAACACTCCGTCGCCCTCAGTTCGGTGGGCCGCCGTCGCACGGCGCAGCGCACGCTCAAGGAGCGACTCGTGACCTCGTTCGACCTGCAGACCCTGCCAATGGCTCGCCCCCTGGTCCTGACCCTCGAGAGTCCGATCAGCGATGCGCTGATCGACGAGTTCGCCGCAGCGAAACGGGGCCGACAGCGGCCCATTCCCGTCTCGGCGACGCGGCTGCCCGACAACGCGCATGCGGGACACCTCGCGCCGGCTCAGCCGACCGCGACCGCGCCCCAGTTGAGCGAGCAGGGCCGCGACTACCGCCAGAAGCTCCTGACCTTTCGTTCCGAGCTGGCCCGGCACACCGACGAGCCGTTCCGCCCGGTGGACCTCACCGGGGAGCGCGTCAACTGGGTGCTGGAGCGCCGCCTCGATCCCCACACCGGTGCGCCGATCCGGGCGACATCGCGGAACGCGTACCGCCGCGTGCTCCGGTCCTTCCTCGCCTGGCTCCACGAGACCGGGCGGCTGACCATCTCGGTTCGTCTGGGCGGGCGGGACTTCCCGGAGCTGGAGCACCCGCCGACCGTGTTCACGCATGCCCAGGTCCGCGAGATCTTCACGTACCTCGCCACGCACGACTCGGTGATGAACCGTCGCCTGACCGCCCTCATCGCCGTGTCCCTGGACGGCGGCGCGCGTCGGGGCGATGCCCTGAGCCTGCGGCTGGGTGGCATCCACGCCGCGGCGCGAACCGTCACCCTGATCGGCAAGTTCGGCAAGGAGCGGGAGGTGCCCCTGGCCCCTGCGGCCTGGCAGGCGTTGCGGCGCTATCGCGCGGTGCGGCCGGCCAGCGAGACCGACCGCGTGTTCCTGCGCGCCGACGGCGGCCCGGCCAGCGGCCGGGAGGTCAGCGCGCAGTTCCGTCGGCTTCTCGTGCGGCTCGGCATGGTCGCGCCCGGAGCGCGCGGCAGCGACGGCCTCAGCTTCCAGGCCCTGCGCCGCACGTTCGCGACGAGCTACACCCGCAGCGGGCGCAGCGACGACCAGCTCGCCTTGATGATGGGCTGGAGTGCGGACTACGCGCATCAGGTGCGGCGGCGCTACACGGCCGTCACGGTCGAGGACCTCGCCGCCGTGCACGAGGCGTCCTCCCCGCTGGAGCAGTGCCTTCAAGCGGCCTGAGCGGCGGGGTCGGCGCTGCGGCGAGGGCCCGTGCGAGCGGCGAATGCGCGGCAAGCTCGCGCCGCAGGTCGGCCTCCGTGGGGCCGGCGTAGCGGCCAACGAGCTCGAGCGTGGCGTGGCCGAGCAGGTCTCGCAGCACGAAGAGCTGGGCCCCGTCCATGGCGAGATCGTGGGCGAACTGGTGCCGGAACGTGTGGGGCGAACAGCGCACGCCCTCGATCCCGGCAAGCCGGCCGGCGCGCGCGACGGCGTGGTGCAGCCCGCGCGCGCTCCAGCCTCGACGGCCCGGGCTGACCAGCAGGCAAGGCTCGCCAGAGCGGGCGAGCAGCGGGCGGATCTCGGCCAGATACACGCCGGTCGCGCGGGCCAGCAGCGGCGAGAGGGGCACCCAGCGGTCCCGGCCGCCCTTGGCGTGGCGGACGAGAAGCGCGCCATCGCGCAGGTCGGCGAGCTCGAGCGCCACCGCCTCGCCGGCCCGCAGCCCCGTCTCGGCCAGGACGGTGATCGCGTAGGCGGTGGCCGGCGTCGCCACCGCCAGGAGGGTGCGCAGCTGCTGGGGCGTGAACAGGCCGGGCCGGGCGCGGGGCACCCGCGGCGCCTGGAGCCGGCGGAGCGGATCGGCGGGCAGCCCGTACTCGTCGGTGCACCAGGCGCTCCAGGCCCGGAGGGTGCGGATGTAGGTGCGCCGCGAGGCCGGCCGCAGGCCGGCGCGGGCGTCCAGCCAGGCGCGCACGCCGTCGAGCGACAGGGCGTCGAGCCCCGCCTGCCCGCTGGGGTCGAGGGTGCGCGCGAGGCGGGCGCTCAGCGCGTCGTAGTCCGCGATCGTGCGCGGGGAGAGGTTGCGGCGGCGTGCGTCGGCGAGCCAGGCGGCGCGGGCCGCGGTCATGGATGGCAGCGCGGACATCTCCGATGCTCCTTCTCGCGCCCCCGGGTTCACGCCGGCGAACGGCGTGCTCAGGTGACGCGGATGCGAATCGGAGTCCGTGAGTCAGGTGACGGAGCGGCGAATCACCACAACTGGTGGGGTGGCACGCGCCATGGACCACAAGATGTTGTGGTAGAGAGTGGCGGCGCGAGCATCGGCCCGGTTCGCACCGGCCGAGGTCTGATCCAGAGTCAGGTGCCTTACCGTTAGGCCACTCGCCAGTGCAGGCCTGCGGATGATACCGCAGCTGGCGCTCGGGTCGACGCCACCACGGTGGCCGGCGCCCCGGTCGGGGTGCACTGCGGGAGTATCGTTGACCCGTGAAAGGCGATCGAGTCGAGGCAGTGGTCGACACCGGCCAGGGGGTCCAGACCTTTGAGATCGTCGCCACGCGGGCCGGTCGGCGCATCGAGGTCGTCACCTCCCGCGGGGTGGTCGAGGTGCGCGAGGTGACCCGCACGGGGCAGCCGGTGCGCACGGGGCGCTTCATGACCAGCCGGCTGATCGCGCTGGTCGAGCATCCTGCGGTCGACGAGCGGGGCCGGGTCGAGGTGACCACGAGGCAC
>JAJYGO010000050.1:0-10456 GCA_021785115.1 Chloroflexota bacterium
GATCGTCATCGGCATCGCGGGGATGCCCTACAAGTGCCCGCCCGCGCCGCTCGAGGTCGCCTTCCTGATCGACTCGGAGCTGCGCGCACGCCACCTGCGGGACCGGACCGAGATGCACTTCTGCTCACCCATCGGCCGCGTCTTCACCATCGAGAGCGTGAGCGAGATGGCCACGCCGGTGTTCGAGGAGAAGGGGATCGAGGTCCACACGTTCTTCAACGTGGAGGAGATCGACCCCGGGCGGAAGGTCGTTCGCAGTCTCGAGGGTGAGGAGCTCCCCTACGACCTCCTCATCCTGGTCCCGCCGCACAAGGGCGCTCAGGTGGTCATCGACAGCGGCCTGGCCTCGGGTTCGGGATGGCTGCCCACGGATCGCGAGACCCTGCAGGTCAAGACCGCGCCGGACGCGCCCGACGGCACGAAGTCACCGCGCCGCCCGCACGTGTACGCGCTGGGCGACGCGACCGACCTGCCCCTCTCGAAGGCGGGGTCGACCGCCCACTTCGAGGCGCCGGTCGTGGCCGAGCGGATCGCCGCTCAGGTCAGGGGCGTCGAGCCCGAGGCAAAGGCCGGCAACTACACCGGCAAGGTGATGTGCTTCTTCGAGATCGGCGGCGGGAAGGCCACGCTGCTGCAGTTCGACTACAACCATCCGCCTCACCCTCCGAAGCCGAACCGTATCTGGCACCTCGGCAAGATCGCCTTCAACAAGACCTACTGGTTCACCGTTCCCAAGGGCCGCGTGTAACACCGGCAGGCCCCGGCCGCTGGCGGAGGAAGGCCGCCCGCGGCCTTCCCCGGCCTCGCCGGGGCTCCACGGCGGTCGCCGTTCCGTGGATACTGTCGGGGACTGTGCCGGATCGGAGGGCCGAGCTTGACCGACGAGCAGACCAGGCGCTGGTTGCACCCCGAGAACATGCAGCTGGCCTCCGCCCGCCTGCTGTCGCCGGGCCAGGCGGAACGGCTCGCGTCGGCGTTCGAGCTGCTGGTGACCCCCACCCGGCTGCGCATCCTGCACGCCCTGGCGTGTGCCGACGCCCTGTGCGTGTATGACCTCGGGCTCCTGGTAGGCCTCGAGCAGACGACCGTCAGCCAGCAGCTGCGGATGCTTCGCGACCGGGGCATCGTGAGCCGGCGTAAGGTCGGGCGGCTCGCGTTCTATCGGCTGGAGGATCCCGCGCTGCGTGCTTTCCTCAACGCATTCGACGGCCGAGCCGCCGGCAGTGGGGCCGGCGGCGGGGTGGTTTCGCCCTGGGCACCGGCCGGTTCCGGCGCGACGGAGGCCGAACCCTCGTCGCGGTAGGCCTGGCTGGCCACCCGGGCGAGTCAGTGCGCCCCGGCTGCCACCCTCGCGGCGCTCCGCTCGGCCTGCTTCGCCGCCTTCGCTTCCGCCTCCGCCTCGCCGGGTTCGGGTGGCGGAGGATAGTGGCCCGCGAGATAGGCGTCGATGGCGTGGGCGGCACGCTTGCCGTCGCCCATCGCGAGGATGACCGTCGCCGCGCCCCGAACGATGTCCCCACCGGCGAAGACGCCCGGCATGCTGGTCATGCCGTGCTGGTCGGTGAGGATGTAGCCCCACTGGTTGATCTGCAGCTCGGGGGCCGTGCGCGTCAGGAGCGGATTGCTGCGCGTCCCGATCGCCACCACCACCTCCTCGCAGTCGATGGTGAACTCCGATCCCGGGATCGGCACCGGGCGGCGGCGCCCGGAGGCGTCCGGCTCCCCCAGCTCCATGCGGACACAGCGCAGGCCGGTGACCCAGCCCTTCTCGTCGCCGACCACCTCGACCGGCGCGACGAGGAAGTCGAAGCGGATCCCTTCCTGGTCCGCATGATGGACTTCCTCGACGCGCGCGGGCATCTCCTCGCGGCTGCGCCGGTAGACGCAGATCGCCTCGTCGGCGCCCAGCCGCTTCGCGGTGCGGACGGAATCCATGGCGACGTTCCCGCCACCGACCACGGCCACCCGGCGCCCCTTGAGGATCGGCGTGTCAGAGTCCGGGTTCCAGGCGCCCATCAGGTTGACGCGCGTCAGGTACTCGTTGGCCGAGTACACGCCCTTCAGGTTCTCTCCGGGAACCTTCATGAAGACGGGCAGACCGGCACCCACCGCGATGAAGATCGCATCGAACATGTCGCGCAGCTCGGGCAGGGTGTAGGTCTTGCCGACGATCGTGTTGGGGCGGATCTCGACGCCCTTCTCGACCAGCCGGTCGACCTCCGCCTGGACGATGTCCTTGGGCAGCCGGAACTCGGGGATCCCGTAGATCAGGACGCCGCCGGGTGCGTGGAACGCCTCGAAGATGGTGACCTGGTGCCCGGTCTTGACCAGTTCGCCCGCCGCGGTGAGCCCGGCCGGCCCCGACCCGATGATCGCGACCCGCTTGCCACTCGCCCCGTACGAGGTGTGCTCGAGCCCGTCGGCGTGCTCGTTGGCCCAGTCCGCCACGAAGCGCTCCAGGTAGCCGATCGCCACCGGCTTGCCGGTCTTGGCGCGGAGACAGACCTGCTCGCACTGCGTCTCCTGCGGACAGACCCGGCCGGTCACGCAGGGGAGGGCGTTGTCGTCAAGGAGCGACTCGGCGGCGCCCTTCATGTCGCCCTGCGTCAGGTGCTCGATGAAGCGCGGGATGTTGACGCGGACCGGGCAGCCGTCCACGCAGTACGGCTTGGGGCACTGGAGGCAGCGCTCGGCCTCGATGAACGCGAGTTGCTCGGTGAGGCCCAGGTTGACCTCGCGGAAGTTGGTGCTGCGGAGGATCGCGTCCTGCTCGGGCATGAGCTGGCGCTCGATCTTCATCCGCTCCTTCTTGCTGAGCACAGGGCGCTCGCCCTGGGTCGGCTGGTCGGTCACTGGGCGGCCCCCACCTTGCACGCCTCGCGGTGCGCGAGGGCTTCCTGTTCGAACGCGCGGTACGTGGTCAGGCGGTCTGCCAGCAGGCGGAAGTCCACCAGGTGCCCGTCGAACTCGGGACCGTCCACGCAGGCGTAGCGGGTCTCACCGCCCACCTCCACCCGGCAGCCCCCGCACATGCCGGTCCCGTCGATCATGATCGAGTTCAGCGACACCACCGTGTGGACGCCGTACGGCCGCGTCATCTCGGAGACGGCCCGCATCATCGGCACGGGGCCCACGGCGAAGATCGTGTCGATGCCGCCCCGGTCCAGGAGGTCCTTGAGCGCCTCGGTGACGAAGCCCGGCCGGCCGTAGCTCCCGTCGTCCGTGCAGGTCACCACGTCGCCGTAGCGACCCAGCTCTTCCTCCATGATCACCCACTCGCGGGACCGGCCCCCGATGACGCTGGTCACGGAGAGTCCGCGCCGGTGCAGCTCCTGGGCGATCGGCAGGATCACCGCGGTCCCGACGCCGCCGCCCACGCACACGGTATGTCCCGACTCCGGCAGATCGGTGGGGTGACCGAGCGGACCCGCGATGTCCTGGATCGCCTGTCCGACTTCGAGGTCCACGAGGTCGGCCGTGCTCTTCCCGATCGACTGGATGACTAGCGTGATGGTCCCGGCGCCGGGGTTGGCGTCGGCGATGGTCAGCGGGATGCGTTCGGCCCCGGGCCCCAGGCGCACGATCACGAACTGACCCGGCTTCCGGATCTCGGCGATGCGCGGGGCGCTGACCCTGAACAGGGTGACGTTCGGCGAGAGCTGTCGCTTCTCGTGGATCTGGTGCATCGATATTCCTGTGCTGCGGTTCCGCTAAATGCATAGTGCGGTGCAAATGGTTCGGCGGCGACCCACCAGAGTTCGCGTAGGCGCGGGCCGAAGGTCACGAGGGCCCTGCCCGCCCGGGGAGGTGGCAGCGGGGCCGAGAAGATGGCCAGACCGGTGCGCGTCAGCCGTGGCTCGCCAGTTCCACCGCGCGGGCGGGGACACCTCCGCCGGCCGGGAGGCCACCCATGAGCGCCGCGTCCTTGCCCTTCGGCCAGTACAGCTCCTTCTTGACGTGCGGTTCCGGGAGGCCGTGGCCGTGCAGGACCGCCTCGGTCTTGAGGATCATCTCGGGGTTGCCGCAGATGTAGACCACGGTCCGGTCGGGGACGATGCCGTGCTCCGCGCACACGTCGTCCAGGATCGTCTCGACGCGGCCGGTCCGCCCCCGCCAGCCGGCGTTCTCGGCCGCGGCCGGCCTGGAGACGGTGGGCACGTACGTGATCGGCAGGCCGTCGCGCTGGTATCGCTCGAGCTCGCGGCGGTAGCCGAGCTCACGCGCGTACGAGACCCCGTGCGCGACGATGGTGCGCCTGGGCTTCCCGTCGATCAGGCCCGTGCGGATCATCGAGATGAACGGCGAAATCCCGGTCCCGGTCGACACGAAGAGATGGGTACGGTCATCGTCCGGTTCCAGCATGAACCTTCCCTTGGGGCCCGTCAGGCGCATCGGGTGCCCGACGGGCAGCCGCCACAGCAGCGTGGTGAAGCGCAGGATCGGCACCAGGCGGACGTAGAACTCGTACCCGTCCGCGGCCGTTCGCGGCGACGAGGCGACGGAATAGGGGCGCTGGACGAGCCGGCCGTCGGCGAAGACGCCGATGGTCAGGTACTGGCCCGGCTCGAACGGGACGGGTTCGCCCCGGCGCCGCACCCAGAAGTACGCCAGGTCGTCGGTCTCGTCCTCGCGGCGGACGAGCTCCGCGTTGTACTGCTCGGACGCGGAGTCGATGACGCGGGTGTCATCGGGCATGGTCATCGCGGCGCGGCACCTCCCTTGATCGGGACGCCCCCGGATCGTCCTCTCGTGGATGCCTGAAGTGTACGGCGTGGTGTCCGCCTCAGCCCGGCGGGACCAGTCCCGCACCGTCGGCCGCCTCCACGAGGAACACCCGGGGCGTGAGCCCGGTCCGCCGCGGGTACTCGTCGAGGACCACCCCGCGCAGCCGCCCCTCGGCGCCCCGCTCGACCAGCGAGATCGTGCAGCCGCCGAACCCGGCGCCGGTCATGCGCGAGGCGATCACGCCGGGCGTCCCGAGGGCGATGTCGACCATCGCGTCCAGCTCGGGGGAGCTCACCTCGTACAGGTCGCGCAGCGAGGCGTGGCTCTCGGCGAAGCAACGCCCGACGGTGGCGAGGTCGTCCGCCGCCAGCGCGTCGACCGTCTCCCGGACCCGCTCGTTCTCGCGGACCACGTGCTCGCAGCGCCGGCGGGTCTCGTCGTCGAGCCGGTCGCGGACCGACTCGAGCATCCCGGGCGTCACGTCGCGGAGGGCGTGGATCGAGGAGTTCGCGGTGTGCAGCACGGCGACGGCCGCCTCGCACTGTGCGCGCCGGGCGTTGTACTGGGAGGCGCTCAGGCGCCGGGGGGATCCGGTGTCGCACACCACCAGCCCGCACCGGTCCAGCGGCAGCGGCACCGGACGCCAGTCGAGCGTGCGGCAGTCGAGCAGGATCGCGCTGCCCGCCTGCCCCAGCGATTCCGCGGCCTGGTCCATCAGCCCGCAGTTGACGCCCACGTAGGCGTTCTCCGCGCGCTGGCAGATGCGCGCCAGCGTCATCCCGTCGACGGCTCCGCCGGCGGGCTCGGTGAGGGCCCACGCGGACGCGAGCTCGAGCGCGGCCGACGACGACAGCCCGGCCGACGCCGGGATCGTGCTGGCGAGCAGTCCGCGGAACCCGCGCGTCGGCACGCCGGCCTCGCGCAGGGCCCAGGCAGTGCCGGCGACGTAGTCTATCCAGGTTCCGGTCCGCGGCCCGATCGCGTCGAGATCGAACCCGGCCCGCTCGCCCGTCTCGGCCAGGACGATTTCGACCCGCCGGTCCCGGGCCGGAGCCAGCGCGATGCGCAGCTCCAGGTCGATGGCGGCCGGCAGCACGAAGCCCTCGTTGTAGTCGGTGTGCTCGCCGATCAGGTTGACGCGTCCCGGAGCCCTCACGACCCGCACGGCGCCGGGATCCGCGCGCGCCAGCGGCTCGATTTCGGCCAGTGCCCGCCGGAGCGTGCCGGGATCGGCCGGATCGACCGGGATCGGGGCCAGGCGGTGGTGCCGTGCGCCCTGCCCGGAGGCCGGGTCGCTCGATACAGGCCCGGTCTCCGGCGTGCGGCCCGCCCCGCTCACGCCTCTGTCCTCGCCACGCGCAGGGCGGGATCCTCGACGATGGTGGGTCCCGGCAGCGCCGCCAGCCGGCGCGCGCTCTCCTCCGGCAGCGTGTCGTTGAGGAAGAGCCCGGTCGCCGTCTCGACGGACGCCCGGATCCTGGTCAGGTCGCGCGAGCGTTGGGGCGGGTAGAACTCCACGGCCAGGTGCCAGTCCTCCTCCGGGTCGGGTGCCTCGAGCGCCACCATCATGTACGGAGATCGTCGCCGTACAGCGCCCCGTAGCGTACGACCACCTCGCGGAGCGCCGCCGCCAGGTCCCGCTGCTGGTCAGGGCCGGGGTCCGCGAACCGCCCGAGGCCGTGTCGCCTCGCACGGACGTGCTCCTCGAAGGGCCAGCGCGGCGCGGCTCCATCCGACCGGCGACGTACACTTCCGCGCTGTCGGGCGCCCGGACGGGCGACGGCCACGGAGGAGGGAGCACGCGAGATGGACGCGCGGGGGCGATGGCCCTCCGCCGAGCTCGTGCTGGATGCACGGGCCAGGCTCGGCGAGGGCCCCCTGTGGGACGAGCGGCGGCGCGTCCTGGTCTGGGTGGACATCCTTGCCCCGTCGGTGCACGCCTACCGTCCCGAGGACGGGTCGGACACGGTCACCCCGGTGCCGCTGCCGGTGGGAGCCGTCGCGCTGCGCGACCCGGAGGGCCTGCTGCTCGCGCTCGAGGATGGCTTCTGGGTGCGCGATGCCGGCGGCCGCATGCGGCGCCTGGCCGCCGTGGAGGCTGACGACCGCTCGACCCGGATGAACGACGGCCGGGTCGACCCCGCGGGCCGCTTCTACTGCGGGACCATGGCCTACGACGAGCGGCCCGGCGCGGCCGCGCTGTACCGGCTCGATCCCGACGGGCGGGTCTCGCGCGTGCTCGAGGGCGCCACGATCTCCAACGGCATCGACTGGAGCCCCGACGGGGGGACCTGCTGGTACATCGACACCCCCACCCGCGGGGTGGACGCCTTCGACTACGTGCGGGAGACCGGCGAACTGCGCAACCGGCGGCGGGTGATCTCGATCCCCGACGGGCAGGGCTGGCCGGACGGCCTCACCGTCGACGGGGAGGGGTACGTGTGGGTCGCCTTCTGGGGCGGCTGGTGCGTCCGGCGGTTCGCGCCGGACGGGACGTTCGACCGGGAGATCCGCCTGCCGGTTGCGCAGGTGACGAGCTGTACCTTCGGCGGCGACCGGCTCGACGAGCTCTACATCACCACCGCCTGGAACGGGCTGCCCGACGCCGAACGCGCCGCGCAGCCACTCGCGGGGGGCCTGTTCCGGGCGCGCCCCGGCGTTACCGGGCTGCCGGCCCGCCGCTTTCGCGGCTAGCAGGCCGGCATGCCGGCCTCCGGTGCCGGCCGTCCACCTCCGGCCCGTCGGCCGGGTCGCGCACCCGCCGTCTACAGCAGGTCCGGCCGCTCCCATGCGGCGCCCAGCACGTGGTGGTCCAGGAACGCGAGCACCGTCTGGTACCAGAGCCGCGCGTTCTGCGGCTTCAGCACCCAGTGGTTCTCGTCGGGGAAGTAGAGGAACTTCGACTCGACCCCGTGCCGCTGCAGGTCGGTCCAGAGCCGGAGGGCCTCGCTGATCGGGACGCGCTGGTCGAGCTCACCATGGATCACCAGCATGGGCGTGCGGATCGATCCGATCGCGTTCGACGGGCTCTGTTCCAGGTAGCGGCCCGGGTCCCGGTAGGGATCGCCGAACTCCAGCTCCCAGACGTTGCCGTCGTCCGTGGTGCCGTGGAACCCGCGCAGTTCCCAGAGGCTGGCATGCGTCACGATGCAGCGGAACCGATCGGTGTGGCCCGCCACCCAGTTCGCCATGTAGCCGCCGAACGACCCGCCCATCAGGGCCGTCCGGGCGGCATCGATGTCGAGCCGGGCGACCGCGGCGTCGACCGCCGCGAGCATGTCCGTGAAGGGCGCCTCGTGCCAGCGGCCCCAGCCGCGCTGCACCATCGCCTGGCCGTAGCCCGTCGAGAACGCGGGATCGGGGAGCACCACGGCATAACCGCGCTCCGCCAGGACCTGCGGGTTCCAGCGCCAGTGCCAGCCGTCCGTCCACGAGCCCAGCGGCCCGCCGTGCACGAAGACCACCAGCGGTGCCGGGTGCTCCGGTGAGGCATCCGCCGGCAGCACGAGCCAGGCGCCGATCGGCGTCCCGTCGCTGGCACGACCCTCGATCCGTTCGGTCCGCCCGGGCGCTCCGGCCGCCTCCTCGTCGACCGCGGGGGAGGGGATGACCGCCGGGCGCTGGTCGGGCGTCCGGGGGTGGAGCCGGACGACCTGGCCCGGCGCCCTCAGGGTCGAGCGCAGGCCGTACAGGCACGACCCGTCGGGCGACTGGCAGAGGTCGCTCATGGTGCCCGACGCCGACAGGCAGGCGACCTCGCCGGACGCGACGTCGAGCCGGAAGACGGCGCCCGACCCCTGTCGATCGGAGAGGAAGAAGACGGCCGACCCGTCGGGGGACCAGGTCGGGGCGTGCGGCCACAGGTCCGCGGAGGGCGCCAGCTCCCTGCCCCGGCCGGTCGCCAGCTCCACCAGCCAGAGGCGGGGCTCCTGCGCGTGATCCGGGTCCCAGAGCGCGGCGCGGACGCACGCCACCGCGGTCCCGTCGGGAGAACATGCCGGGTCTTCGTAGACGGCGTCGCCGGGGGTCAGGGTCCGTGCCTGGCCGGTCGCCGCGTCGAACGCGACCAGGTCGGCGGACGGGTGAGTGAGGTCGGCGTGCGACGCGACCGTGGCCACCACCGTCCGCCCGTCGGGGGTCATGTCGAACCCGAGCTCGTCGTGAGCGTCGAGGGATGCGCCCGCCTCGGGGGTGAGGTCGCGTGGGGCCGGGACCGCCTCGGCCTCCAGGCCGGGGATGCCCATGGCGAGCAGGTGCCGCTCGCGTGGCCCGAGGTGGTGGTCCCAGTGGCGGATCGGGTATCCCTCGAACAGCATCGCGGAGACGCCCGCGTCCTTCCGTCCCCGGGCCCGCTCCGCGTCGACCTCCAGGCTCGGGGCACCGCGGAAGACCCGCGCTGCCAGCGCGACCGTGCGCGCGGCGCGCGCCACACGCAGGCCGTCGATCCCCCCGTCGGGCGCCAGGAGCAGGCGGGGCTCGCCACGTCCGGGAGGCAGGAGCCACAGGGCGGCCTGGTCGCGCTTCTCGGCACTCTCGGCGGCCTCGGGGTCGGGGCGGCACGACGTGAACAGCAGCGACCCGTCGGGCAGGAACGCCGCGTTGCCCACGCCTTCTGCGGGGCTGGTCAGCTGGTGGGCTGGACGTCCGCCGTCGGGGTCGAGCTCCCAGAGCGAGGAGAGCAGCACCTTCCCGTCTGGAGCTGGCGTCTGCACGCAGACGACCAGGCGGCTTCCGTCGGGGGAGCAGCGGAGGCCGGAGAGCCGCGGAAGGGCCACGAAGTGGTCGAAGTCGAATGTCACGCTCATGGTGCCGATGATGGCACGCGGCGCGGACGCAGGGGCGCGGGCGGCGCCGGCGGTACAATTCGGGCGGTCCCACGTCCCCTTGACCATGCCCGGAGCCACGTTCCGAACGTCCCCACGGATCGAACGCCCCCAACCGATCAGCGTCCCGCACAAGGAGCCAGCGATCCATGACCACCACGGACAGCGTCGCCGAGCGAACCCACCGCGCGGCCAGGCGGTACATCTACGCCTTCGGCGGAGGGCACGCCGACGGAACGGCGAGATGAAGGGTCTCCTCGGCGGCAAGGGGGCCGGGCTCGCGGAGATGACCCGGGCCGGACTCCCGGTCCCGCCCGGCTTCACCATCACCACCGAGGCCTGCAACGACTACTTCGCGAGCGGCGAGCGGCTCCCGGACGGCCTGTGGAACGATGTCCAGGATGCCATGCGCGAGGTGGAGCGGGAGACCGGCAAGCGGTTCGGCGGGCGGGACAACCCGCTGCTGGTGAGTGTCCGCTCCGGCTCGAAGTTCTCGATGCCCGGCATGATGGACACCGTCCTCAACCTCGGGCTCAACGAGGAGACGCTGCCGGGCCTGATCGCGCTCACGCAGAACGAGCGCTTCGGGTGGGACGCCTACCGGCGCTTCATCCAGATGTTCGGCCGGATCGTCATGGACGTGGACGGTATCCGCTTCGACGAGGCGCTCGAGGCCGCGAAGGAGCGGCACGGCGCGAAGGCCGACACGGACCTCGACGCGGCCGCCCTGCGGGAGCTCGTCGGCGCGTACAAGGCGATCGTGAAGGAGGCCACCGGCCGCGAGTTCCCCACCGACCCGGACGAGCAGCTCGACCTGGCCATCAAGGCCGTCTTCGGCTCCTGGTTCGGCAAGCGCGCGGTGGACTACCGCAACTACAACAAGATCGCCCACGATCTCGGCACGGCCG
>JAJYGO010000050.1:10466-13865 GCA_021785115.1 Chloroflexota bacterium
CACGGCCGTCAATGTGGTGACGATGGTCTTCGGGAACATGGGCAACGACTCCGGGACCGGCGTCGCGTTCACGCGCGACCCGAACACCGGCGAGAAGGTGCTCTACGGCGAGTACCTGACCAACGCGCAGGGCGAGGACGTGGTGGCTGGCATCCGGACGCCCCAGGAGATCGCCCATCTCGAGCAGGAGCTTCCGCAGGCGTACCGCGAGTTCCAGGAGATCGCCCAGAAGCTCGAGCGGCACTACCGCGACGTGCAGGATCTGGAATTCACCATCGAGCGCGGTCGCCTCTTCATGCTGCAGACCCGCACCGCGAAGCGGACCGCGGCCGCCGCCGTGATGATCGCGGTCGACATGGTCGCCGAGGGGATCATCAGCGAGGCCGAGGCGGTCGAGCGGATCGAGCCCGCGCAGGTCGACCAGCTCCTCCGCGCGCAGTTCGACCCGAAGGCGCGCCAGGCGGCGCCTCGCATCGCGAAGGGCCTGAACGCGTCGCCGGGCGCGGCGGTCGGAAGGGCCGTTTTCGACGCCGACACGGCGGTCGAGTGGGCCGGGCGTGGCGAACGCGTGGTGCTGGTCCGCATCGAGACGTCGCCGGACGACTTCCACGGGATGGCCGTGGCCGAAGGGATCCTTACGGCCCGGGGCGGCGCCACCTCCCATGCCGCGGTGGTGGCCCGCCAGATCGGCAAGCCGTGCGTGGCGGGCTGCTCGGAGCTGCTGGTCGACTACCGCACGAAGTCGGCCACCGCCAACGGCTCGGGCTTCCGCGAGGGCGACCCGATCAGCGTGGACGGCTCGACCGGGGAGGTGTTTCTGGGCGCACTGCCCACGGTGGCGGCACGCTTCGAGGAGCAGCCCGAGCTCCAGCGGATCCTCGGCTGGGCCGACAAGATCCGGCGCCTGCAGGTCTGGACCAACGCCGACAAGCCCGAGGAGGCCGCCCAGGCCCGCGGCTACGGGGCACAGGGGATCGGCCTGTGCCGCACAGAGCACATGTTCCGCGAGGGAGAACGGCTCGAGATCGTGCGCGACGCGATCCTCGTGGCGTTTCAGGCGACCAGGGCCAGGGAGCGCCAGGCGGCCGGCGAGACGCTGGGCGATGCCGACCGGGACGCGGTGGCGCGGTTCGACGCGGCGATCGCCAAGCTCGAGAAGCTCCAGCAGGGCGACTTCGAGGGTATCCTCTCCGCGATGAGCGGCCTGCCGGTCGTGATCCGGCTGATCGACCCGCCGCTCCACGAGTTCCTCCCGAAGCACGACGAGCTGATCGTGGAGGTCACGCAGCTCCGCGAACGCCAGACGCCTGAAGACGATCCGGGCTTCGTGAAGGCCCGGACGATGCTGGCGGCGGTGGAAGCGCTGCGCGAGCAGAACCCGATGCTCGGCCTGCGCGGCATACGGCTCGGCCTGATGATCCCGGACATCACCAAGATGCAGACCCGGGCCATCCTGAACGCCGCGATCGTGGTGCGCCGCGCCGGGGGCGACCCTCACGTCGAGATCATGATCCCGCTCGTGGGCCACGTGAACGAGCTGGCCGCGAGCCAGACGCTCCTCGAGGCCGAGGCGAAGACGGTCATGGAGACGGCCGGCACGACGGTCGACTACAAGTTCGGGACCATGATCGAGGTGCCGCGCGGCGCGCTCACCGCTGACGAGATCGCGAAGTACGCGCAGTTCTTCAGCTTCGGCACCAACGACCTGACGCAGATGACGTTCGGGTACAGCCGCGACGACGCGGAGGGCGGCTTCCTGCTCGCCTACGTCGAGCGGAAGATCCTGCCGTTCAACCCGTTCCAGACGCTCGACCGCGCCGGCGTGGGCCAGCTCATGCGGATCGCGGTCGAGAAGGGTCGGGCGACGCGGCCCGACATCAAGCTCGGGATCTGCGGCGAGCACGGCGGCGACCCCGAGTCGATCGCCTTCTGCCACGAGATCGGGCTCAACTACGTCTCCTGCTCGCCATTCCGGGTTCCCGTGGCGCGCCTCGCCGCGGCCCAGGCGGTGCTGGCCGGGGAGCGCGACAGGTAGGCTCGGGGGGCGACCACCATCGCCGGTGGCCGCCCCGGACCGCCCCGGCAGGCCCTCGGTTACCGGCCCGGCGAGGACGGGCAGGGGCACCCCGCCCCGGATCGCCAGCGGCGCCGCGTCACTCGGCCAGCGCCGGCCTGCCCTGCACTCCCGACCAGCGAACGATGCGATCCGCCGACGTGGCCTGGACGAGCAGGGTGAACAGCACGATGCCGAACGTGATCCCCTGGAGCAGGTCGCGGTCCGGGAAGCCGGAGGGCAGCGACAGCGCCAGCGCAACCGCGACGGCGCCCCGCAGTCCCGCCCAGAACGTCACGTGCAGCCAGCGGATCGGGATGCGTTCCCGGCCTGCCGTCCGCTCCACCAGCCACGAGACGCCGCCGAGCATCAGGTAGACCACCGCGGCCCGGCCCGCCAGGATCGCGACGACCCCCCACGCGATGGGCCAGAGCGCGTCCGCGAGGTGACCCACCGGGATCGCGACCCCGACCAGCAGGAACACGAGCGCGGTGAGCAGGTACGCGAGGAACTCCCACACGACATCGATCGCGTCCTGCACGCGCTGGCTCAGCCCGACGCGGCGGCCGTAGGACCCGAGCAGGATGCCGGCCACGACGGTCGCGATGATGCCCGACAGGCCGAGCTGATCGGCAACCAGATACGTGCCGTACGCGGCGACGAGCGTGAGCGTGAGCTCCACGAGATGATCCTCGGTGGCGGCGGCGAGGCGCGAGATCGCGATGCCCGACACGATGCCGACCACGACGCTCCCGATGGAGACGCCGACGAACTGGACGGCCCCCTGCGCCGGATCCATGGCGCCCCGCGTGGCGGCGACGGCGATGGTGAACGCAACGATCCCGGTCCCGTCGTTGAGGAGACTCTCCGCCTCGACCATCGTGGCCAGGCGGGCAGGCGCCCGGAGCCGCCGGATGCTCGAGGTCACCGCGGCCGGGTCGGTGGCCGAGACCATCGCCCCCACCACGAACGCCGGGCCCATCGCGAGCCCAGTCGCGACGTGCAGCACGACGGCGACGAAGCCGGCCACGGCCAGGACGCCGGGTACGGCGAGCAGCAGGACGCCTCCAAGTGCACGCAGCAGCTCCTGCTGGTCGAGGGAGTAGGCCGCCTCGAACACGAGCCCGGGGAGCAGCACCAGCAGCACCAGCTGCGGGCTCACCTGCAGGTGGACCGGCGGGGAGGCGAACGAGATCGCGACGCCGAAGAGGACCAGGCCCACCGTGTAGGGCAGCCCGACTCGCCGCGTCACCAGCGCGACGAACGCGAGCGCGACCAGGAGCGCGACGAACGCCTCGTCGGCCTGCAGGATGGGTGTCCCGAGCATGCGCCGATCCTAGTACTAC
>JAJYGO010000039.1 GCA_021785115.1 Chloroflexota bacterium
TCTCGTGCGAACATCGCGGTCTTGCCCTGCTCGAAGGCGGCGGAGTCGCTAGCGATCTTCGTGTCGTCGACGAGCGGCGGCTTGTTGATCATGTTGACGTACATCTCGAGAACATTCACGCCTGCGGCGTTTGCGTAGTCGGCGTGATACTTCCCGTCGGCGGTCTTCGTGAGGATCCCGATCGGCTGCTGCGGCGTCCCGTACTGCATCAGGAACATCCAGAACTTCTCGGCGACGCCGCTGCCCTGACCGCTCAGGCGGAGGCTGAGGCCCGATCGCGTCACATTGCCGTTGGCGTCACGCTGGGCCAGCTTGGTGGCATCGGCGATGATCTCGTCCATCGTCGTGGGCGGCTGCAGACCGGCCGCCGCAAACATGTCCTTGTTGTAGAAGATCGCGTTCTCGCCGAGGAAGATCGGCGTGCCCCAGACCTGGCCCTTGTACGAGACGTTCTGAACGCTGAAGGGATCGAACGCGCCACCCTTGATGAACGTCGTCAGCCAATCGGGCGGGGCCGCCAGAAGGCCCTGATCGATGAATGGGGCCACAATCGGGACCGTCCGAATGACGATGTCCGTGCATGATTTGGTCGGCAGGCAGGTGAGCAACTTCTGCTCATAGCTCCGCAGATCTGGAGCCGGCGTCACACTGATCGTGACGTTGGGATGAAGCTGGTGGTATGCGGCAGCTGCCTGCTTGTAGACGGCGTCCATCTCCGGGTAGCCGCCCGATAGGGTGAGATTGACTGTGCCAGTCTCCGGCCCGGGGCCAAGCGTCGCGGCGCTCGTGCCCGCAGCTGTGCTCGCGGCCGGAGCTGTGCTCGCCGCCGGAGCTGTGCTCGCCGCCGGAGCTGTGCTCGCCGCCGGAGCTGGCGTGGCCGCGCTGGAACACGCGCCCACCAGGAACAGCACGGACAACACCGTGGCCAATCGTCTCGAGGCCAACATCTCCACCTCTCCTGTCCGCTACGGCCAACCTACCTGGGGGCCCACCGGGGTCGCGGCGTGCCGCGCTGGTGAGGCCCGGCCCCCCGTCGAAACCAGTCCGATCCCCACGATCTCTGCTCGACTACCTGCTCGCGCTTCACCTCCCCGCGGCGGCCAGCGACGCAGAAGGCGCCGCAGGTGACATGACCAACGGGACGACGTCGTCGCGCAGACGGTGGATCGTCTCCAGGTCATAGGGCCATGGCAGGGAGACCACGACGGTCGTGACGCCGATGGCGCGGTATCCGACGATCCTCTCCGCGATCACCTCCGGCGGCCCCAACCATGGGTCGGGTTCGACATCGGGCGGCGTGTGGTTGGCCGCCAGCGCCGCCTCCCACACCTGGCGGGCGGCGGACAGATCGCGGCGGATGATCATCTTGCAGGTGACTGATCGCTCGATGGACTCAGGATCGCGCCCGAGCGTCTCGCAGTACCCGTCGAGAATCTCCGCCTTGCGGCGCAGGGTGTCCACCGAGCCCATCGCGTTCCAGATATCGGCCGACCGGGCGACGGTGCGCAGGGTCCGCTGCTCGCCGCTGCCACCGATGAGGATCGGCAGGTGGGGACGAAGCGGAAGCGGCGCATGCTGGGCGTGGCGGAACGTGTAGCCCGGACCGATCTGGTCGACGGTCTGTCCCTGCAGGAGCGCGCGGACCGCGCTCGCGGATTCGTCGAGCCAGCCCAGCCGCTCTCCGGCGCTGGCACCGAAACGGATGCCGTGCGCGCGATGCTCGGGCTCGAACCATCCCGCGCCGAGGCCAAGCACGGCGCGGCCCGAGGAGACATGGTCGAGGGTGACGGCCATCTTGGCCGTGAGGCCGGGGTTGCGCAGGGTGTTGGCCCCGACCAGCAATCCGATCTGCACGCGCCGAGTGGCCTGCGCCAGCGCCCCGAGCAGCGTCCATCCCTCAAACACCGGTTGGCGCCAGTCCCCAAACGTGGCGTAGAGATGGTCCTGCGTGAACAGGTACGCATAGCCCGCGCGATCGATGTCACGCCCGGCGTGAAGCATGGCTGGCCAGGTCGTCCCCTGGCTCCAGAGCGAAACCCCGAGCTTGAGTGGCAGCAAGGCTCCTCCGCCCGCCGGATTGCGCCAGCCGAGCCCTCGCCCGTCCCACGCCGGTGGCCTCGGCTGTCATCGCCCGCCCACCGATGAAGGGATCTACTGAAGCGCTACACCACGCTACCATCGGCGTCAATGGTGGTTCGTTTCGATCTGTGCAGCCGCCTCGGGGGGTGCTATTGTGCCCACGTTAGGAACCGCTTCACTGAAGCGGTACATGAGGGCCACCGTGGAATCCAGGCGGCGTCGCGCCACGATCGAACAAGTCGCGAAGCTGGCAGGCGTGTCCACGACGACGGTCTCGAACGTGCTGAACGACCGAACCGACGCGATGCGCCCGAGCACCCGGCAGCGCGTGCTCGAAGCGGCCGAGATGCTCGGCTACCACCCTAGTCAGGTCGCGCGCAGCCTGGCCAACCGCCAGAGCGCCACGGTCGGCCTCGTGATCGCCGAGATCGCGACGCCCCTGTTCTTCAACGCCGTCAGCGTGATCGAGCGGGTGGCGCGCGAGGGGAACTACAACGTCCTGCTCTGCCATGCCTCCACTCCGGACGAAGAGAGCCGTGCTCTCGATCTCCTGCAGGAGAAGGAGGTCGAGGGGGTGGTGTTTCTCTCGACGTCCGACTACCGCGACGACGAGGCTCTCGTCCGCCTTGCGGACGCCATCCCTGTGGTGACCGTGAACCGCTCCGGCTCTGGCGGCGGATTCGATCGGGTGACATGGGACAACGTCCATGGCATATCGACCGCCGTCAGACACCTTCACGCGCTTGGCCATCGACGCATCGGGTTCCTTCGCGGCCCCGCAGAACGACAGGGCAGCGACGAGCGATGGCAGGGATACCGGCTCGGCTTGGCCGAATGCGGACTCGAATACACCACCGAACTCGTCGCGATGGCCGACTACACTGCCGGCCCCGAGGACTGGCGCCATGGCGCCGAAGCGCTCCTGGCGGTGCCCACGCTGCCCACAGCGATCCTCGCGTCCGACGACAGCGTCGCCGCCGTGGTCATGAAGACGATCCAGGAGCGTGGCCTCCGCGTGCCGGACGACGTGGCCGTGGTCGGCGTCGACGATCAGCCATTCGCCCCGCTGCTCAACCCCAGCCTCACGACCGTGAAGCTACCGATCCTCCAGGCCGGCCAGAAGGCGATCGAACTGCTGACCGAGCGCCTGCGCGGAGGACGCACCGCACCGGAACGCGTCGTCCTGCCCATGGAGCTCATCGTCCGGGCTTCGTGTGGCGCCATGCGAACTACGGCCGCGCTCGACCCCGTGGACCCTGCGCTCCCGGTTTGACGGGACTCGACGAGGGCTACGGGACCGGTCGACTGCCCAACCACGGGGGACGCGTCGGATCTGCGTCCCTGTAGCAGCGAGCGACGGCCCGCGGGATCGAGGGTGGTCATGAGGAGGGTGACGGCTTCCCTGATCCGCGCTCCATCGGCGGATGTCCTGCTGCTGAGCGCCGTCTCGATCTGGGCGCTCAATTACAGCGTCGTCAAGATCGGCCTGACCGAGATCGATCCGCTGGCGTTTCCGGTCGTTCGCTTCGGCGTCGGCGGCCTCATCCTCCTCGGGGTGCTCAGGTGGCTCGAAGGATCTATCGGGTTTCGTCGGGCCGACGTACGGCTGCTCCTCGTCGCCTCGGTGCTCGGCATCACCCTGAGCCAGATCTCGTTCGTGCTGGCCCTCACGAACACGAGCGCCTCGGACACAGCCCTCCTCGCCGCGACCTCGCCGATCCTCACGACGCTGCTGGCGACTGCGGTAGGGCTCGAGCGCATGAACCGGCGCCACTGGGCGGCGGCGGTCGTCGGGCTCGCCGGAGCCATCCTGATCGTCGCGGGCGGCGCCTCCGCGCGCCATCTCGGACAGAGTCTCCTCGGTGACGTCCTCGCGCTCGGCAATGTCGTCGGCGCGAGTGCTTCCGCGCTTCCGATCATGCCGCTGCTGCGCCGGTACAGCCCGCTGCGCATCCTGACCTGGCAGATGCTGCTCGGAACCGCGATGCTTGTGCCCTTCGCTCTTCCCTCGCTGCTGACCCAGGATTACGCGGCGATCACGAACACGGGCTGGGCCTCCCTCGGCTACGCCGTGATCTTCAGCGGGATCGTCACGAATCTCCTGTACTTCACCGCGATCGGTCGCGTTGGAGCGTCTCGCGCGGCGATGTACCAGTACATCCAGTCCTTCCTGGCCGTCGTCTTCGCAGTCCTGCTCCTCGGCGAGCCCGTCCGGGTTCTGCAGCTCGTCGGTGGCGTCGTCGTCGTGGGGAGCGTCGTGCTGAGCAGACAGCGCCCGGTCCGCGCGCGGACGCCGGAGGGGCGGAGCGATCCTCGGCGACCCGTCGAGGCTGTCCTACGCCGCGTACACCGTCTGGCCGGCGACCACGGTGCGTTCGACGATGATCTCGCCGTCGGGCGAAACTCGAAACACCGTGAGATCGGCGCCCATGCCGGCGCGCACGGTTCCTCTCCCGCCGGGCCCGTCAACCGCGAGGAGCCTCGCCGGATTTGCGGAAATGAGGCGGACCGCGTCGGAGACCGTGAGTCCGGCGAACTGAATCGCGTTGCCGAGGCACTCGACGAGCGACGCTGACGATCCGGCGAGGTACGGGGTTCCGACCAGATTCACCCGCCCGTTGGCTGCCAGCTCCACGCGGCCGCCGATGGAGGAGCTGTAGACGCCTGGTGCGAGGCCCGCGACCTCTATCGCATCGCTGACCAGAATGGTCCCCTCGATGCCCTTGGCTCGCACGACGGTCTTCATAACGGCCGGAGGCAGGTGCTGCCCGTCGAAGATGAACCCGGCCATCAACCGGTCGTCCGCCAGCTGATCCCAGATGTAGTTCGGGTGACGCGCAATGAGCGCATGCGCGCCGTTCCCGAGGTGGGTCGAGAAGCGAGCGCCGGCACCCACCGCCGCTTGGATCTGCTCTGAGGTGGCCGCCGTGTGGCCGATCGAGGCCACGACGCCGTCGGCGGTGACGGCCTCGATGTAGCCGATCGCCTCTGGGTGCTCCGGGCTCAGGGTGATGATGCGGATGCGTCCCCCGGCTGCCTCCTGCCAGCTCGCGTATTCCGCCAGGCTCGGCGACCGAACATGCTCCAACGGATGCGCTCCCCGCGGTCCGTCTTCCGCCGAGATGTAGGGGCCCTCCACGTGGATCCCGACGACCGATCGTGCGACGAGTGGCTCGGCGTCGCACGCGTCGGCGACGGCCCGTATACGGGCCACGATGTCAGCCGGGGAGGCCGTGCACACGGTCGGACAGACGCCGGTGATGCCGCGCGTCCACAGCGCGCGAACCATCGCAGCGACCTCGTCGGCCGAGGGGCGCGCGGCATTCACGTCGTGGCCGGCGTACCCATTGACTTGGACGTCGATGAAGCCGGGGGCAATCCACGATCCGCGCGCGGACGCGGCCTCCTCGACAGCCGCCAGACGCGGCCCCTCCATCGCAACCCGCGCGCCTCTGCCCGTCTCCGTCAGCCTGCCCTCGATGTCCGGCACCAGGCATCTCCTCTCGCTGTCACTCGGCCTCGAACATAGCAGGTGCGCGTCCTCACGGTGAATGGCCGTTGGATTTCGTGGCGACCACAACGGTGGGGCTCAGGCGTCTGCGATCGCCTCCTGAAGCTGCCGCCGCGCGCCGTCAACCGCGTGCCGGAGCGTGCCCTCGCGCGTTTGCGATCGTGTGCGTGGACCCGACCCACTTCTCGGCGCCTAGCCTCGACCCGGCACGGATGGTAGGTAGCCTCGAACTCGACCGGCGGACGTCGCCGCAGGCGGAGTGGAGGCGGCAGGTGCTCCAGAACTCGACCCAGTCGGCCGTGGCCAGCCCAAGGTGCTCGACCGTGCGCCAGGGCCCCGGCACGGGTGATGAGCTCGGCCTCGTGGAGCCCGTTGACGGTCTCGGCCTCGACGCCGTCGCCTCGCCCTCAGCACCCGGCCACTCAACACGCGGCTGGAAGACACCGGCCGAGGCCCCCGACGAACTTCTATGCTTGACGGACACGGCAGTGTTGCGGCACGGCCGGAGCACCGTTTATGTGGAGCGAGCCGTGACTGAGCGCACCGTGCCTCCTGGCCCATTCGTCGTCGCGGTACCCGACTCACCCGACCTCGATCACCTTGGCACCGTCCCACCGACCGTCCATCTGGTGCGCCTCCCGCCCTGGCCGGGTGAGCTGCCGGATCTGCGGGATGCTCAGATGATCGTCGTGGGCGACTCCGTCCAGGTACGGGTCGTCGACGCGCTTGGCAGGCTGCCGCGCCTGACCGCGATCCAGACGCTCAGTGCGGGCGTCGACTGGTTGTCGGGAGTGGTTCCGGCCGGAGTGACCGTCTACAACGCCCGTGGCGTCTACGACAGTGCGGTTGCGGAATGGGTGGTGGGCGCAATCCTGGCCATGAAGCGCGGGCTCATTGCGAGCCGCGACGCGCAGAACGCGGCGACGTGGGCCGCATTCGTGCCGTCGGAACTCCTTCGAGCGCGCGTCCTGGTGTTGGGATACGGATCCATCGGCAGAGCCGTCGCCGCGCGCCTACAGCCATTTGGAGTGGAGATCGTGGGCGTCGCCCGACACGGCCAAGGAGACGCCCTCGGAATCGAGCGGCTCGACGACGTTCTCCCGTCCGTAGGTGTGCTTGTCGATCTACTGCCCTTGACCGCTGAGACCGCGCGGCTTCTTGGGCGCCGCAGGCTCAGCGCACTGCCTGACGGCGCACTCGTTGTCAACGCGGGGCGTGGGGCCACCTTGGACACGAGGGCGCTGCTGGAGGAGGTCCGGGCGGGTCGCCTTCGTGCGGCCCTCGACGTCACCGACCCTGAGCCACTCCCCAAGACTCACCCACTCTGGTCGCTTCCGAACGTGCTGATCACGCCTCATATCGCTGGCGACTCACCAGAGGCCTCGAGGCGCGCGTTCGCGTTGGCGGGCGACCAAATCAGGCGATACGCCGCAGGCGAGGTGCTCTTGAACAAGGTGCCGGCGTACCTGCTTACTCCCCCGATCCCCCGATCGGCGCGGCCTGAGGAGCTGCTCAAACGAGGAATCGGGCGCCCGCCGAACAGGGAGGACCAGCGTTGAGAAGCCCATCCAACTGATAAGCCTCCGTCCGTGCGCGGGCAGACAGTTCACTGAGAGTACGCTGCCAACGCGACCGGGTTGGCTGCCGCTGGGATTGTCCAGGGGTTCCTCGCCGAGGTGGCCGCCGGGCAAGTGGCAGAGTTCCGGGAGTACCTGGAGTCGGCGGTCGGTGCCGAGGCCGGCTCCGCGTCAGATGAGACCTTCCGTAAGGCGATCGCCCGCGCCGGCATCCCATGCCTTGCATTCGACGCGCGGCATGGCTTCGATAGAGCGCTGTGGACCGACGTTGAGGAGAGCGAAGAAGAGCTCACACGCATGCGGAAGGCTGGCAACAGCTACCGACACGAACGGCAGGTGCGCGCTGAGGCCGAGGCGCTCGTCATTGTCGAGGCGGTCCGCGCGGGCACCTTGACGTTGGACGGGAACAAGCTGGACACCGCCTTCGGGCGGCACGCCAGGTATGCGCCCCGGCACCGTCCTCCAGTAGATCAATTCGCTCGTTCCATCCACGCCCGATGAACCAGCGGGTCTCGTCGACGGGTTGCTCGCCGAACTGGCCGACCGAGGACTCGCCGTCGTCGACAGGAACCAGCGTAGGCTCGCCTTTCACCCCGCCATCGACGCATCGAAGGAGCGGCTGATCGAGGAACCCGCAAGCTACACCAACTCGTTTCAGCTCGTTGGGGTCAGGAGTCGCTGGAAGCCCTCCGGGGCCTCGACGACCTCGACCTCATGGTCGCAGAGAAGCCGTACTACGCGATGAAGGCTGAGGAGCTTCATAAGGAGCTGGACCGTGAGCGAGCAGTGCGCGAGAACGCACAGGAAACCCGGCGACTGACCGAACGAGAACGGTCCCGCCTGCAGGACCTTGATGCCGCGGAGAAGGCACGCCAAGGGAGAACCCTAGCCAAGCAGCGGAAGTCGGCTGACAAGGGCCAGCGACGGCGAAGGTAGGCGAGTCGGGCAGGCGCGACCGGCACCGGTGCGGACGGCGGGCTCCACGGGGCTCGCGGCCGGCACTGCAGCGCCCAGCACCCTCCGCGGGGATGCCGACTCAGCATCTGTACGGAGGAGATGGCCCGAGCAGCACATGCTGGAGGATGAAGGGCTCCTTGTGCGCCGAGGTCCCACGCTCAGTGGGTCGCGCAGGGCCGAATCGTCAGCGTTTCAACCATCGGGTGGGGCCTGAGACGGCGGCGCAGACGGCAGACGGCTCCGAACTGGGGCCGCAAATGAACCGGTTGGTCGGGGCGAGAGTGTCTGAGTCCAGGACATACGTGACACCTGATCGGCGACAGGTGAGTCGGGACATGGGCGACAGTCCCGGCCATGTCGAAGCACCGGGTGGCCGTCCTCAAGGTCGTCACAAGGCAGCTGTCCGTCACCGCCGCGGCGGCGCAGTACGGGGTCAGCCGCCAGCACCTGCACCGTCTGCTCGCACGGTACCGGGAGGGCGGCCTCGACGACCCCGAGCCGCGGTCCCGGCGGCCGCACACCAGCCCGCAGGGGACGTCCAACATCGTCCGTGACCGGATTACCGCCCTGCGCGGCGAGCTCAGGGCGGGTGGCCTCGACGCAGGCCCCGCCACCATCGCCTGGCACCTCGAGCACGAGGGCCTGCCCGCCCCGTCGACGTCCACCATTCGGCGCATCCTGCATGCCGCGGGCCTCGTCGTGCCCGAGCCGCGCAAGCGCCCGCGCAGCTCCTGGATCCGCTTCGAGGCCGCGGCGCCCAACGAGGTCTGGCAGTCCGACTTCACCCACTGGCACCTGGAGGATGGCACCGAGGTCGAGATCGTCAGCTGGCTCGACGACCACTCCCGCTACCTGCTCGGCTGCACGGCCTGCCATCGGGTCGCCGGCGACGACGTGGTCGCCACGTTCACCGCGGCGGGCGATGTCCACGGCTGGCCCGCCGCCACGCTCACCGACAACGGGGCGGTCTATACGTCGCGCTTCACCGGGGGCCGCAACGGCTTCGAGTACCTGCTCGCCTGGCTCGGGGTCCGCCAGAAGAACGGGGCACCGGGCGACCCGCAGACCCAAGGCAAGGTCGAGCGGTTCCAGCAGACCCTCAAGCGCTGGCTGGAGCGGCAGCCAGCGGCTTGCGATCTCGCGGGGCTCCAAGTCCAGCTCGACGCCTTCCGCGGGCTCTACAACGAGCAGCGACCCCACCGGGCGATCGGGCGCCGCACGCCGGCAGCGGCCTATGCGGCGCGGCCCAAGGCCCATCCCACCGGCCGCGGTGCGCCCGGCTCCTTCCGTCTCCGCTACGACGTCACGGACGGCAAGGGCGCTATCACCCTCCGCCGAGGTGGCCGCATGCACCACCTCAAGGTGGGCACCGCCCAGGCCCGTCGGCGGGTGCTGGCGATCGTCGACGAGCAGGAGGTCACGGTCGTGGCCCTCGACACCGGCGAGCTCCTCTCGGTTCACCGCATCGAGCCTGACAAGGGGTACTGGCGCAACCAACGACGAGACCCCGGCCGCTGGCCGGGGTCTCACAAGATCGGCTGATCACAATGTCACCGATGTCGCGGCTCATGTGTCACCGATGTCGCGACTCAAGACATTGGTCGGGGCGAGAGGGCTCGCCCAGACAAACCGCGAACCTTCACCTGACCCAACGCTACCTGACCAGACCGCACACGATTTCGAGGCGTCGCAAGCGATTCGCGGTGCCGTGGCTAGCCGACCTCGAGCTGGGGATCATCCTCGTCCGACCTCGCCTCCCCTTCCAGTCCTCCGCCCAGCTCGGATACCGGCCGCCCAGGATCGATGAGGAGATGATGTTCGCGCTCGAGGAATGCCAGCGCTGACTCGTCGCTCGCCTCGTAGTTGAGCTGGTCGCGGATCCATTTCAGACGGTGCCTCGCGTTCTCGATCAACACGCCCCACGTGAGTGCCCAGATCTTGAGACGGTGCTTGTCGCTGTCGAAGACGACACCAGGGGGCTTGTCCCGTTGATGAGCACGTTCGTCCACCTTTGGGTCGAGCGTGGAGCCAATGACGTAGAAGTCCCATTGGACCTCGTTCTTCTCGAACCGAGGGTGTGAGGCCACAGCGTTCGCGTAGTCCTCCAGTTGGTCGAGGTGCTCGCGTGCAATCACGAGTGACGGACGCTTGAGTTCGACGACCAAGTGCTCACGCCGGTTGGCCTCCGGCGAGGTCGCCCGCCCGAGCAGCAGGTCGATGCGACGGCGCCCGTCCTCGTCCATCTTCTCCTCGGGCGCGAGCTCCTCTCGGCCCAGGATCTTGATGTGCTCCTTGAGCACGCGCGTCAGGGAGTTGTCGCTGGCCGCGAGAGCGAACTCCTCGCCGAACAGCCAGGGCGCACTGGCGATCAGCGGGTGCAGTTCGGCGCGCTCGAGAACCTTGCCCTTGACCTTCGTGTCGAACACGAGGATCTCGAGCGCCTCGAGGAAGTCCAAGCGGTCGGCGATCGTGCTCGCGGACGACAGGATCGCCTCGAGCGGAGTGCGGCCCAGCAGACGGTCGAACAGAGCAATCTGCTCGTCGCTCAACCGCACCACGTCCTCGAGAACGCGGCGCAGCGACGACGGACGAGTCTCGATGGCCTCAGCGATCAGGCGGAGCGAGAGGCGCTTGGCGGTGTGGTCCGCGCCGGCGTTGATGACCGGCGCTGCCGTCGTGGCTACCAGATCAAAGACCCGCGTTCGCACGATCTCGATCGGATTGATCGGCTCGGCGAACGGGTAGACCTCCTCGCGCTTCCACTGGGCGATGACCTCCTGAGAGAGTTCGTCCTGTCGCTCACGAAAGTGGCCCCGCAACCGCTCGCGCGCGGCCTCGAGCAACGGCTTGAGGTTCTGGTTGTCCATCTCGGCGAGCGCCAGTTCGCTCTCGTGCTCCCGGATGAAGGTCGACCGCAGATAGGCCGTGTACGAGATACCGGCGACCTGCACGCCAGGGCGGACCTCGTGCAGCGCGACGCCTTCCGCATCGCACAGGAACAGGTACCGCTCCACGTCGGTCGTCCACTCGATCACGGTCAGGATCGGATCTGCGTAGCGGAGATCAACCTCGAGCGGCAGATCGACTCGACCCACCTGAATGCTCTCAGGATCGAGGCGGTGATCGTTGTAGTTGATCGCCACCGGGTACTTCGAGAGGTGGAGCGCGAAGACGACCGTCAGTTTCTCGAGCGTCTTGTCGCGCAGCAGGCTCTCGGGCTGCTCGGTGATGCCGTCGACGATCGCGACCGTGCCGACCTGCCGATTTGTCGGCGTCGCCTCGGATACGTGAACACGGCGCAGGTCATGACGGTCGATCGTCAGCACGGTGAGCACCCGCTCCCCATCGACCTCGGCCACAGTCTCCCACCGGACCTGGGCACCGCCAATGCCGAAGGCACGCCAGCGGCCTTGGCCAGCCTTCCCGTGCAGGGTCCGGTTCTGGGTCTTCGATCGATCCGCAGATCGCTTCCATGAGCCGCCCAGTTGGGCGAACTGTGCACGTGCCTCGGTCGGGGTCATGCCATGGCCGTCGTCTTCGACACGGACTTCAGTCACCCCGCCCAGGAGGTTCCGCTCGATCCTGACCGTTACGTGGTCGGCGTCGGCGTCCAACGCGTTCCAGATCAGTTCGGTCACGCCGTCGACGGGACCGCGGATGATCCCCTCGAGATGGTCTTCCTGAAGCGAGACGGTCAGCGTGTCCATGGCTGGTGTGCCCCGTTCGACGACTTGTGCCGGAATACCACGGTCGGATGTTGCCACGACAGGTCAGGTGTCACGGGCCGCCCAACTCGCGCCTCCACGAGAGCTGAAACCGAGGAGTCTTGGTGTTGGCACGCCTGCGTCGAGATGCGACGAATCCCTGACCTGTGCTGAAGCCGAGCGGTCAGGCCGTGTAGTGCGCGTCATCTTCGTCCAGGTAGTTGCGCGAAGCGTCCGGGTCGGTCAAGAGGGAGGCGTGCTCCTCGATCCAGGCGCGTGCTAAGTCATTCGCCGCATGCTCGTACGGTGCCCGGTGGTGATCGGTGCCTGCCTGAAGGTCCAGGTTGCGCGCCTCCTCGTAGCCGGACGCCGGTTCTTCGTGACCGAGACGCCAGTGCGCGGCTTCGTGGAGGACGGTCGCCTCCGCTTCGGCATCTCCGAGTCGTTGGGCGACCATCGCATATCGGTCGCGACCGATCCACCCCGTCGCTCCATCCGTGCCGGGCGGAAAGTCGGCGAACTGGACGTGTGATCGCTCGAATCCGACGGCAGGCAGGAGCCGGTTGAGGCGCGTCAGGCGCAGATCCTCCTCCAGAGTCCACTCCATGAGTGAAGGCTACCAACCACGTCAGCCGGCTTCTTCGCGGGCGCGAACCACGCGGGCCATTCGTGCCATTAGTGAAGTTCCTCGGGGCTTGCCGCCGCACCTAGGATGCCGACATGCGCGACGAAGGCGAATCCCTGGCCATGGAAGTCATCCTGGGCACCCCGCCGGCGCCGGCCGCTGGCACGAGCGATCTCAAGACGCTGAGCCGATTCCTTGGCCTGGCGGGCGCCGTCATTCCTGGCGTCTCGGTGGGCTCGGTCCTGCTTGACTGGGTGATCGAGAAGCGGCAGCCCACGGTCAGGGAAATCCTCGCGTACTGGGACGGCGTCCTTAGCCGGTTCGAGGATCGCCTGGATGAGAACTACATTCAGTCGAAGGGTGGCGTCGCATACGTCGAGACGGTCCTCGCCGCCGGTGCGCGCGCCGCCGAGGAGAGCAAGCGCGAGCTCTACGCGGGATTGCTCGTGAACGGGCTGCTGAAGGACCGGCCGTACGAGACCGAGGGCAACCTCCGGATGGTCGACACGCTTGCTCGGCTCAGACCGGCGCACCTCCTACTGTTCGGGTCTGCCCGCAAGCCGCGCACAGACCACGACTTCGAGATCCCGCTCGGGGCCATCGTGAACATCGTCAGGAGCGACGATAGCTTCATCTCGCAGCTCCGCCCTGGCATTCCCCCGCACCTGCTGCGTATTGACTGGGGTGATCTTCAGCGAGCGGGCCTCGTGGAGGACGAGCCTATCGTCGGATCGCCGTACACCGGCTACCGACAGTTCATCACCGAGTATGGCTTCCGGTTCGACTCGTTCATGCGCGTCCCGTACGATGACGTGCACCCGCGGACGGACCCGGCCCAACCCGCGCCCTCGACTCGGCCGCCCGAGGACTGAGGATGCTGTGCTCGCCCATGATCCAGGCACCGCGGCCCGCGCTCTACGGAGCCTCGGCGGCGTCCTACCTCCGGCTGCGCGAGGACGTTGGCGCACGTGCGGGCGCCAACGGCGCCGAACGGCGGATCGCGGCGCACTAGCCGTTCGTCGGCTCGAACTACCGCGGCCTGATGGTCGCGGGGCAGGCGCTCGATCGTTGGGACTCGCCGGAGTCCACCGCCGCGAGGTTAATCGCGGCCACGACGACGGCGGAGGGCTGCGATCGCGCCCTCCGGGCGACCCTGGCATGGGCAACGCGAGAGCGCGAGCCAATCAGCGAGCCGAGGCGCTACGGCAACCGCAGGGGCACGCCCTTCTGGGCGTTGTGTCAGAACGCGGCGGAGCTGCTCGAGCCACGTCTGGCGCGCCGTGGCTCTCGCGCTTCGCGTGGTGGAACGTGTACCCGCTCGGTTGACGGGACCGCCACGGCACTCCCGCACGTGCGCGACCGCGACACGACCGCCCTCGACGCCGTGATGTGCAGCTC
>JAJYGO010000263.1 GCA_021785115.1 Chloroflexota bacterium
GACCCGCAGCACGAGCGCGCCGCCCGCGTGCTGCCCCGCGGGTCCGGGCCGATGCTCTCCTTCGAGGTGGCCGGGACCGGCGAGCAGACCGAGGCGGTGCTGGCACGGCTCCGCCTGGTGACGCATGCCACCAGCCTGGGCGGTGTCGAGTCGCTGATCGAGCGCCGCGCGCGCTACGCGGGCGACGCCGCCATCGTCGGTCCCACCCTATGCCGCCTCTCCGTCGGCATCGAGAACGTCGAGGACCTGTGGGCCGATCTCGACGGCGCGCTGCGGGCCGTGCTCGGCTGAGCCGGTCACGCGGCCCTGCGGGAGACCGTCGGTGGCGGCACGGGCCGGGCCGGGGCCGGATGGCTCGTCGGATCCCCGTGGCTCCCCGACGCGGAGCTCGAGGAACTGCGCCATCCCCAGCAGCCGGTAGGCGGTGCGCAGGCGCCGCGGCAGGGCCCCGCGCCCCACGATGCGCGGGTGTGTCGCCGCGAGCTCGCGCCCGCGGAGGCGGACCCGGCAGGCGCCGGCGGCCTGGACGTTCAGGCACCAGCGCGCGGCGGGTCCGTAGGTGAGCGGAATGAACAGCGCGTCGCCATGTCGGTGGATCGCCAGGGGGGTGGCGTAGGGACGCCCGCTGCGGCGGCCGGCGTGGAGGACCAGGCCGATGGGGGAGTGGCGCCCGCCCGCCAGTCCGAGGCGCACCACCCACGGGTTCAGGTACCGGCGGGCCCACCCGTGGAGGCGCGGATGGCGCAGGGCGTCGGAAAGCGGGAGCATGTCGGGGCGAAGCCTAGTCCCGTCGCGGGCCGGGCACTGCACCGCCGTGCGGCTCGGCGGCAGCAGGGCTATCGCCCCGCGTTCTCGGCCAGTCGCTCCTCCACGATTGTCTGCACGAGGGCGACCGGCAGGGGCTGGTCGTAGCGGAACTGGATGGTGCCCTTCCCCGTGACGAGACTCCCGAGCGCGTCGCGATGTGCCTCGATCACCGCGCCGCCGGCGGGAAACAGGCTGTAGTGGTCCCGGAAGGCCGCGTAGTAGACGAGGATGCGTCCATGCGCCCGGAAGGCCGGCATCGCGTAGCTGATCGTCTCGCTCGCCCCGGGCGCGGCCGCGCGGATGGCCTCGCGCAGGTGCTGCAGCGCCGCGCGCGCGGGCTCGGGCAGCGAGGCGAAGTAGGCGTCGACGCTCGTCGGGGCGGCCATCGGCGCGAACGATACCGCCATCTCCCGGTGAGCAGACAGCGGGCCGTCTGCGGAGGCGTCGCGGCCCAGGAGCGCTGCGACGGGCTTGCCGGCGCCAGCGCCCCTCCGGGCCCCTCCGGCACCGTCGCGGCACCCGAGTCAGCGGTCCTTGTTGCCGGTGACGTCGACCGCCGGGATCGCCGGGACGACGGGACCCGATCGCGGCGTTGGCGTCAGGCCTCCACGGCGCCGTCGGGGAAGCACTCCGGCGGGCAGACCGAGCGCGCCCGGCGCACGGCGCGCACGAAGCTGGAGACGGCGATGCCGGCCACGATCACCACGACCAGCACGAGCCCGGCGTTGATGGTGTCCAGGTTGGGGATCCCGATCCCGGTGGGCAGGCCGCTGTCGAGCGGACCGGCCAGCGTCGGCGCGACCAGCTGCACGGCGCCCCAGGCGGCGAAGAGCGCGCCGCCGCCCAGGAGCGTGCGCCCGGAGACCTCGCGGGACACGTAGTTCATGACCGCCTCGCCGAAGCCGCGCCGGTGCATCCAGGCCCCGATGAGCAGGCCGGCGAGCCCCTGGACGAGCATGGTGCCGAGGCCGAAGAGGAGACCGGGCAGGAACGCCAGCGCGGCGTTGGGCATGGCCGGGGCGAGGACCGTGTAGATGATGATGGCGAACGCGCCGGTCCCCCAGCCGGCCACGAAGCCGTGCACCAGGGTCATGCGGATGGGAATGCCCACGTTGCTCGTGTCGAGCTCCGTGTACGGAGCCTCCCCGCCCTGCAGGTGCAGGCCGCGGTGCAGCAGCCGCTCCAGCCACTCGGTGAGGTGGAGTTCCCGGCCGAGGCGCAGGATGTAGGCCCCGCTGACCGCCATGACCAGTCCCACCACGAGGTCCACCCCGGCGTTGAACGTGCCGGACGCGAGCAGCGGCGCCAGGGCAAGGTAGGCGAGCTCGGACGCGAAGGCGCGCTGCAGCGTGAAGGCCGCGCTGAAGAGGATCCCGGCCTGGAGGCCCCGCCGCCCCGAGGCACCGCCGATGGCATACGAGATGGTGATGGGCCAGGTGTGCTCGTCGGGGGTGATGCCGTGCAGCGCTCCGAGGAGGAAGGCGCTGCCCAGGAGGGGCAGAAGCGCATGGGTCACGGACGAAGACTCCAGGACTGTGGTGCGTGCGAACGAGACTCATTCTCAATCTCTGGTTCGCCAGGTGTCAAGCGCTGCCCGCGCTCTCACGGGTTAGGAAATCTCCACCAGAGGGATGCTGCAGCGGGCCGGCCGATGGGCCGGCGCGGGCCGATGGACGACTTGTTGTCGCGATCCGCCCGGCGTATCGTTTGAGCGGTGGCTCAAGTGTCTGCGTCCGAGCGCGCGTTCCTGCACGGGGAGGCGGTGCGGCCGCTCCTGCCGGGACTGCTCGCGGCCGAGCCGGCGCGCGACGCCGCGGAGTGGTTCGCCACCCTCGCCGATCCCACCCGGGTCCGCATCCTTCAGGCGCTGACGCTGGCGCCCGAGTGGTGCGTGGGCGATCTCGCGCTGGCGCTGGGCCTGTCGGTCTCCGCCCTCTCGCACCAGCTCGCCTTCCTGCTCGAGCGTGCGGTCGTGCGGCGGCGCCGGTCGGGCCGGCTGGTCTTCTACGCGCTCGCCGACGAGCACGTGCGCCACGTCCTGCGCGACGCTCTCGCGCACCTGGCCGAGGCGCGCTGATGCCCCACACGCACCGTTCCGCGGCGGCCGCACACCGCGGCCGGCTCGTCGCCGTCCTGTGCCTCGACCTGGTCATCCTCGCGGTCGAGATCGCGGGGGCGTGGGCGGCCAACAGCCTGGCGCTCCTCGCGGACGCCGGCCACATGCTGACCGACGTCGCGGGGGTGGCGATGGCGCTGCTGGCGATCTGGTTCGCCGGCCGGCCGGCCACGAGCGGGCGCACCTTCGGCTACCTGCGCCTCGAGGTGCTTGCCGCCGGCGCCAACGCGACCCTGCTCATCGGGATCGGCGCAATCGTCCTCGTCGAGGCGTGGCAGCGGCTCTCGCGCCCGCCCGACATCGTCTCGGGGCTCATGCTGGCAGTGGCGCTCGTGGGGCTCCTCGCCAACGCCGTCTCGTTCTGGCTGCTGCGCGCCGCGCAGCGCGAGAGCCTGAACCTGCGCGGCGCGTACCTCGAGGTACTCGGCGACATGGCGGGCTCGGCAGCCGTGCTCGCCGCGGCGGCGGTCATCGCGCTCACCGGCTGGACCCCCGCCGACGCGCTCGCCTCGGTCGTCATCGGCCTCCTCATCCTGCCGCGCACGCTGTCGCTGTTGACGGAGGCCACGAACGTGCTGCTGGAGGCGACGCCGAAAGACGTGGATCTCGACGAGGTCCGCGCACACATCTGCGCCGCGCGTGGCGTGCGGGACGTGCACGACCTCCACGCCTGGACGATCACGTCCGGGCTCAACGTCCTCTCCGCGCACGTCGTGATCGGGCCCGAGGTGCAGTCCACGCAGGTGCTCGACGAGCTGGCCGGCTGCCTGTCGGGCGACTTCGACATCGAGCACTCGACGTTCCAGCTGGAGCGGGAGGACCGCAGCCCTCGGGAGGCGCACGCGCATGCGTAACCGGCGGCGGGCCCAGCCGATCCGCGCCACCTGACGCGTTGCCGAGCAGGCGCACGCGAGGAGGATTCACCCGCGACCGGGCGCGCCCGGAACACCTCAGGACGCGGCGGTCACCAGGAAGCTTCCGTACATCCCCTCGGCTGCGTGCCCGGGGACGGTGCAGAGGTAGGTGAAGTGCCCGGCGCTCGACGCGGTGAACGTCAGCGTCGTGCTGGGCAGCCCGCTGCCGGACGCCTCGGGGAGGGTGGTCGTGGCGGCGCCGAAGATCGGCGCGGCCATCATCATCCCCATCGCCGGGAAGGGCGGCTGCGCGCTGGTGAGGAGGAAGTTGTGGGGCATGCCCGCGTCGGCGTTCACCAGCCGGAGCGTGACGTGCGCGCCCTGCGGCACCGCGATGGCGGGATCCGTCAGCCCGGCCACTCGGAACGTCTGGTCCGGTCCGTCGGGCGGCGCGGCCAGCACCGTGAGGTCAACCTGCCGGGTGGCGAAGCGGACGGTGTTGGTGGCGCGGTCGACCGACGCGCCGGCCGGGACCGCCGACTCGAGGGCCTCCTGCCGGGCCGTCGGGACCGGCGATCCGCCGGCCGTGGCGTTCAGCCAGCCGCCCATCCAGGCCGCACCGACCGGCTGTCCGCCGGCGAGCGTGCCGCCCGCGATGGCGAGGACCCCGGCCACGACGAGCGCCCCGCCCATCAGGCCGAGCCTGCGGTGCGAGCG
Organism: Chloroflexota bacterium; assembly: GCA_021785115.1. The sequence continues at coordinate 4,495 of JAJYGO010000263.1, forward strand.
GGTCATGCGCCGAGCACCTTCCGACGGCGCTCGAACTCCTCCTCGGAGATCTCGCCCCGTGCGTACCGCTCGCGCAGGATGTCGAGCGGGCCGGGGTCGGCACCCGGGCCATCGAGGCGCAGGCGAGGTCCGAGCAGCCAGATGGCCAGGACGACGATGCCGGCCACGAGCAGCAGCCCGCCCAGCATCCAGAGGCCACCGCCGAGCCCGGCGCCGTAGCCGCCGAAGCTGTACATCATGGGATCAGGTCCTCCATGTGCATCCGCCGCACCGCGAGGACGCCGTGACCGTGGCGGCCACGGCGTGCCGAGGCCGGGTGCGCTGCCCCTCGCGATGCCGTCATCGGTCCATCTCCTCCTCGAGGCCGAGCAGGCGGCAGGCCTGCCGGTACTGGACCGCGTCGATCTCACCCCTGGCGAAGCGCGCGCGCAGGATCGCGGCGGCGTCGTCGGCCGGGCTGGTGCGCGGGTTGCCGCGGACGAGCAGCCAGACCATCGCGACGAGCGCGACGACCCAGATGCCCATCCAGAGCCAGGCGCCGAGGGTCATCTCCCCCCACGCCGTCATCACCACGGGGCCTCCGTTCCGGTGTGATCGGCGAGTCTCGCCGACCACACGAGGCTAGGGGGACAGGCTCAGGAGTCGGTCTGCGGCAGGTCAGGGGTCCCTCAAGTTCGGGTCAAGCCCGCCGGCAGTTCCAGGCAGAACGTGGCGCCCGTGCCCGGGCCGGCCGACTCCGCCCACACGCGCCCCTCCATCGCCTGGGCGAGGGCACGCGCGATCGCGAGCCCGATGCCGGAACCGCCGAGCGCCCGTGACCGCGACGGGTCGACCCGGTAGAAGCGCTCGAACACGACATCGCGCTGCTCCGGCGTGAGCCCCGGGCCCTCGTCCCGCACGCTGAGCACGACCCTGCCGGACTCCCGGACGCCGGCGAGGCGCACGGTCGTCCCGTCGCCCGTGTAGCGGATCGCGTTGGAGAGGAAGTTGCCCACGATCTGCGCCAGCCGGTCCCGATCGGCGCGCACCGCCAGGCCGGCCGGGAGTTCCACCGACAGCGTGAGGCCGCGCGAGGCGGCCTGGGGAGCGAAGCGCTCCGCCACCTCTCGCACCACGGTCGCCGCATCCACGCGCTCGATCGTGAGCGGGAGCTGGCGTGCCTCCGCGCGCCACAGTTCCTGCAGGTCGGCCACCAGGCGCGTGAGCCGGGCCGTCTCGGCCCGCAGCAGCGCCCACGTCTCCGGGCCTGCCGTCACGACGCCGTCCTCGAGCCCCTCGAGATACCCGTCGATCGTGGTGAGGGGCGTGCGCAGCTCGTGCGCGACATCCCCGACCAGATGGAGGCGGCGCTGCTCGGTCGCCTCGAGCGACTCCGCCATCGCGTTGAAGGATCCCGCGAGCGCGGCGATCTCGTCGGTGCCGCCGGCCGGCACGCGCTCTGCGTAGTGACCGCGCGCGATGCGGTGGGCGGCCGTGGCGAGGCGCGCGACGGGCTCGACGATCGCGGCAGCGAGGCCGAGGCTGACCATGATCGAGGCCCCCAGGGAGATGATCCCGGCCGCGAGCAGGGCGTTGCGCACGGCGTTGTCGAACGCGGCCTTGGTCGCGGCGTCCATCATCGCGCCCATCGCGGCCGACTGGTGGCCCATCGCCTGCGCGAAGTACCCGGGGCCCACCAGGCTCACGGCCACGATCACGGTGCCCAGCGTCGCACCGGCGACCACGAGGTTGGCGATGATCAGGCGGCCCCGCAGGCCGCGCGGCAGGCGCATCAGCGCGGAGCGGCGAGGCGGTATCCGACGCCGCGCACAGTCTCCACGAAGCGCGGGTGCTCGGGATCCTCGCCGAGCTTGCGGCGCAGGTTCGCCACGTGCACGTCGACGAGGTGGTCGTCGCCCATGAACTCGGCGCCCCAGACCCGGTCGAGCAGCGCGGCGCGGGTGACGACGACGCCCGGGTCGCGGGCGAGCGCGGCGAGGATGCCGAACTCGGTCGCGGTGACCTCGACCGGCACGCCATCGACGAGCACCTCGTGGCGCGCCTCGTCCACGACCAGCGCGGCCGGCAGGGCGGCGCGGGCGGTGCGTCGCGGCCGGCGCAGGAGCGCCTTGACTCGGGCCACCAGCTCGCGCGGTCCGGCCGGCTTGACCAGGTAGTCGTCCGCACCGACCGAGAGCCCCACGACCCGGTCGATCTCCTCGCCCCGCGCGGTGAGCATGAGGACGTACGCGTCGGAGAAGGTGCGCAGCTCCCGGCACACCTCGACCCCGTCGAGTCCGGGCAGCAGGACGTCGAGGACCACGACGTCGGGATCGAACGAGCGTGCGAGGCCGAGTGCCGCGTGGCCGTCGGCGGCGGCCCGAACCTCGTAGCCCTCGCGCTCGAGATAGCCGCGGACGAGGTCCACGATGGGCGGCTCGTCGTCGACGACGAGCACCCGGGTCCGGGGTGAGACGCGCGACTCGGGCGCGGTCAACGCCGGCGGCCCGACATCGGATGCAGGGACACGAACCGCACCGTCTTTCCTCCGACCGATCCTGTCACGTGCCCCGGCCCGGCACCGGCCCCCGGTGGCACAGGCGAGACGCTGCAGGAACTGGGCGTCGAGGGCTCCGATGATAGTGGACGCGGTCCCCGACGCCGGGATCCTGCGCGTGCGTCAGTGGCGCGCGCGCCCGAGGAGCCGGGCGAGGGCCGCGAGCACGCGCCACGTGGCCCAGAGCGCGACGAGCTGGTACGCGATCCATGCCCGGCCGCCCGGGTCGAGGGGCCCCGCGGCGATCCCCGTCGCGCGGATCCGCACCAGGGGCAGCCCTGCCGTCCGGCGGGTCAGTTCCTCGTCCGTCGCCGTGCGCGCGTCGGTGCCCAGGGTTGCCCTCCCGATGACGCCGAGCGCGATCGCCAGCGCGCGCGAGGCCGAGAGGCGCTCGTCCGGATCGGTGACGACTTCGGCGACGCCGCCGAACGATCGCCCGGGAAGCACGACCTCGACGCGCGGATCGGCCTCGATGTTGCGCAGCCACTGGGTCGCCGGGCCGAACCCGGCCCACACGTAGACGGCGCCCTCCCGGATCACGTACCCCAGTGGTGCCTCGCGGACCACGCCGCTCGTGCGGCCACGCGTGCGCAGGATCGCGATGTACCCGGTGGCGGGCAACGACCAGAAGGGCCCCAGCCCGGCGTGGAGCACCGGCAGCGCGAGGCGGCGGTTCAGGACCAGGAACGCGCGGTGGAGCGTCGGCAGCAGACGCGTCATGCGTGGCCCGTAGGGGAGCGCCTGCCCGGTCGACGACACGGTCCGGCCCGCCCGTGCCTGCTCGACCGATGACGCCTGCTCGTTCGCCACCTGCGCTCTCCCGTGCGGCACGCGATCCATGCGGCACGCGCCGGCGGGCCTCTCGTGCGCGCACACGGCCCGGGGCCGCGCACGCGACCGGCCCTGGCCCGGCGCTTCCCGGCCACTCCCGATCAGGAAGCCCCGTCGAATGGCGCACGACAAGTGCCGATCGGGCCGTCGGCCGCCGGAGCGGTAGAGTCACGCCATGGCTACCATCCTCCTCACCGGCGGCGGACGGGGGCTGGGCCGCATCACGGCAGAGAAGCTCGCCGCGTCCGGGCATCGCGTCCTGCTCACCGCGCGCACCCCCGCTGCCGCCGAGGCGGCCGTGGCCCGGATCCGGGCCACCCACCCCGGCGCGTCCGTCGAGCCGCGCGCCGTCGACCTCTCGTCCCTGGCCGCCGTGCGCGAGTTCGCCGTGCGGCAGGCGGATCACGGGGAACGGCTCGACGTCCTGTTCCACATCGCGGGGGTCATGCAGACGAGCCCCGTCCGCCGGCTCACGGTCGACGGCCTCGAGGAGACGCTCGCGGTGAACGCCCTGGCGCCGTTCCTGCTGACGAATCTCCTGCTCCCGTCGCTCGAGCGCTCGTCCGCCGCCCGGGTGGTCGTCGTCAGCTCCCGCCTGCACCTCCCGGGATCGCGCGGCGTGCCCGTCGATTTCGACTTCGACGACCCTCAGCTGGAGCGCGGCTACCACCCGGAACGGGCGTACAAGAACTCGAAGCTGGCGGCCCTGTGGTTCACCTACGAGCTGCAGCGACGGCTCCCGCCGCGTCCGATCACCGCGAACGCGGTCTGCCCCGGATTCGTGCCGGCCACGGTCGCGGCCAGCACGCACGGCGCCATGCGCTTCGCCATGCGTCACGTCCTCCCGCGCATGCGTTTCGCGACGTCGGTGGAGGACGCCACCGACTCGTTCGTCTTCATGGCCACGGACCCGTCGATCGAGGGCGTGGGCGGGCAGTTCTTCGGGGAGCGGCACCCGGTCGAATCGAGTCCCGAGTCCCGCGATCCGGAGCTCGCACGCCGCTTCTGGCATCTCGCCGCCGACCTGAGCGGTCTGCAGCGAGCCTGAGGTCCGGCCGGCGGACCCGCCGCGTGCAGTGCGCCCGCGCGTGCAGGGCGGCTACGCGCGGAGCGTGTCGCCCGCCGCGGTGCGTGCCCCCGTCCGTCCGCCGCCGACGAACCGAGGCCCCGCGACGAAGCGGGCCCCGAGGTAGCACGCGAAGCTCAGAGACGTCACGAAGACGCTGGCCGGCAGGTTGGTCAGCAGTGCCAGCGCGATGCCGCCGAGCACCGAGAGGAGGGCGACCAGGACGCTGGCGAGGGCGGCACGTCCCGGCCGCGCCGTCAGGCGCTCGGCGCTGGCGCCCGGGGCGATGAGGAGCGTCAGGATCAGGAGCACTCCCACCACCTGGACCGCCTCGGCAACCGCCACCGCCAGGATGAGCAGGAAGACGATGCCGAGCCGGCGGACCGGCACGCCGCGGGCCTCGGCGACCTCGGGGTCGACGGTGGCGAAGGTGAGCGGCCGGTACACCGTCGCCAGGGCGACCAGCGTCACCAGCCCCAGGACCACCAGCAGCACCACGTCCCCGTGGCTCACCCCCGTGATCGTTCCGAAGAGGATCGCGTAGGCCTGCGTTCCGTAGGCCTGGTACAGGGTCAGGAAGAGAACGCCCAGCCCGAGCCCGAACGCCATGACGACCCCCACCACGGCATCCCGCTCCCGCACCCGCACGCCGAGGGCGCCGATGAAGAGCGCGGTGACGATCGTCCCGGCCAGGAGCCCGGCCAGGGGGGACGCGCCGACCAGGATCGCGCCGGCCGAGCCGGTGAACCCGAGCTCGGCCAGGGCGTGCACCGCGAACGCCATGTTGCGCGCCACCACGAAGCGGCTGACCAGCCCGCTCACGATGGCGATGACCGCCCCGGCGGCGATGGCGTTCTGGACGAACGGGTAGCCCAGGAGGTGGAAGAACTGGTCGATCATCCTGGCGTCTCGATCGCGTCGAGGTCACCCGCGGCGGCATCGGGCAGAGGGTGCGGTTCCTCGATCTCGAAGCCGGCGTCGGCCGTGTCGCCGACCACGATGATCCGCTCGTGGACGCGCAGCACGTCCACGTGCGACGCGTAGAGCTCCGAGAGCCGCTCGGAGGTGAGGATCGCCCCGGGGGTGCCGGCGGCCCAGCGGCCGCGCACCACGAAGAGGACCTGGTCCACCAGCGGCAGGACCGGGTTGACGTCATGGGTCACGAAGAGGACGGTCCGGCCGGTGCGTCGCTGCCAGCTCCCCACGAGGTCGGCGATCTCGCGCTGGTGGCGCAGGTCCAGGTGCGCGAGCGGCTCGTCGCACAGCAGGAGGCGCGGATCCCCGACCAGGGCCTGGGCGATGCGCAGCCGCTGCTGCTCGCCGCCCGAGAGGCGCCCCACCGGCGCGTCCGCGTAGTCCTGCGCCTCCACCGCCTCGATGGCGTCCTCGACGAGGTGATCCGCGGCGCGGTCCGGGCGCCCCATGCCCCAGCGGTGGCCGTCGAGGCCGAGCCGCACCAGGTCGCGTCCCCGCAGGGGGAGGTCCCGGTCGAAGCCGTGCCGCTGGGGCACGTAGCCGATGGCGCTGTTGCCGCGCCGGGGCCGCCCGCCGAGCACCTCGACCCGGCCGGCGTCGAGCCTGGCCGTGCCGAGCACCACCCGCAGGAGCGACGTCTTCCCGGCGCCGTTCGGCCCCAGGATCGCGATGAAGCTGCCGTCGTCGAACGCGACCGACAGGTCGCGCCAGACGGCGCGCCCCTGGAAGGCCAGGGTGGCGTGCTCGAAACGGACCGCGGCGGGCGCCATCACTCAGGCCCCCTTCTCCAGGGCCTGCGCGAGCTCGTCGAGCTGCGCGAGCTGCCAGGCCGCGTAGGTGCGGTAGGCGGGCGGCATGGTCTCCGTGACCCCGACCACCGGGATCGCGTTCGCCGTCGCCAGCTGCTCGATCTGGGTGGTGAGCGGGGACACGGCCTGGCTGTTGTAGAGGAGCACCCGGACCGCGCGGCCGGTCAGGAGATCGTGCTCCGCCGCGACGTCCGCTGGGGCCGGGTCGGTGCCGTTCTCGATCGCCATCTGGAAGCCCTCGGGCGTCAGGACGCGTAGGCCGATCGCCTGCGCCAGGTAGCCCGCCACGGGTTCCGTGAAGGCCACCGGGGCGCCCGCATAGGTCGCCCTGAGCTGCGCGATCCTCGCGGTCAGCGGCTGCAGGGACGCGAGATAGGTGGCCAGGCGAGCCTCGAAGTAGGCCGCATTGCCGGGCTCGATCCTGGCGAGGGCGGCCTCGGCCGCGCGCGCCACGGCGGGCATGGTGGCCGGGTCGTACCAGACGTGGGCGTTGGCCGTGTCGGGCAGACCGAGCAGCTGCTGCACGGTGAGCACCACGCGGCTCGCGTCGGGCGAGGCGGCGAGCAGGTGCGCCATGAAGTCGTCGTAGCCGAGCCCGTTGACCACGACGAGCCGGGCGTCGGCGACGACCATCGCCGCCTGTGGGCTCGCCTCGAACGTGTGCGGGTCGGTGTTCGGGTTGTTGAGCAGGCTCGACGCCCTGACCCGCACGCCGCCGATCTCGGCCAGCAGGTCGGCGTAGAAGTTCTCCGTGCCGAGGACGGGGATCGGCGCGCCGCCAACGGCGGGGGTCGGCCCCCCGGCCGACGAGGGGCCGGAGGTCGCGACGGCCCCGGAGCCGGGCGCGCCCGGCGTGGCGCCGCCGGTGGTGCACGCTGCGACGACCGCCAGGACGGCCAGCAGGGTCCCGATGCGCGGTCCGAGTCGCAGATCGTGTCTCAGCGCTGCCATCGGCGAGCCCTCATCGGTTCCGGGCGGACGGAGCCGGGGGATCAGGCGCGAGCGGCGGGCTCGCCCCGGCACTCCGGGCAGAGCCCGAAGAACTCGATCCGGTGCGACTCGACGCGGAACCCGGTGCGGGCCTCGATGGACCGTGTGATCGGATCGATGCCGATGTCGCCCACGTCGGTGCTGCGGCCGCAGCGCGTGCAGACCACGTGATGGTGATGGCGCGCCGGATCGCACACCACGTACGCATGCTCGCCGCGCGCCAGGTGCACGCGTTCGACGAGACCGAGCGCCTCGAAGATCTCGAGCGAGCGGAAGACGGTGGCACGCCCGACGGGGCGGCCCTCTCGCTGCGCCGCATGGACCAGGTCTTCGGCGGAGAAGCGGCCCTGGCGGCCGGCGATCAACTGGGCCATCGCCCGCCTGGGCCCGGTCAGGTGATAGCCGGCGTGGTCGAGCGCCTGCAGGACGGCATCGGATCCATTCACGTCCGGAACGATACTGAGTCTCGGATTGAGTGTCAATCCTGTGCACCCGGGACCGCGCCGTCCAGCGGGCCACGCACCTGGCAGGACGCCGCCAACCAGCCAACCCCGCCGCCTTCCCGCCGACCGATCGCCCCGCGGGATCAATGGCCCTCGCGGGGCGTGAACCCGCGCGCTAGCTTCGCTGGCGGCGGCACGCGAGCCGCCTCACTCGCCGCGGTCGCCCCGGCGCAGTCTCGGGCCGGCGGCCGCGCCTGCCCAGGGGGAGTGCCATGACCACGGTCTCCGACGCGGCCCACGAGTTCCTCTCGCACCGGCGCTTCGCCGTCGCCGGCGTGTCCCGCCACCCCGCCGGGCACGGCGGCAACGTGGTGTACCAGCGGCTCCGCAGTCGCGGCTACACCGTCTTCGCGGTGAACCCCAACGCGGAGACCGTGGAGGGGGACCCCTGCTACCCGAGCCTCGCGGCGATCCCGGGCGGCGTCGACGTCGTGGTCATCGCCACGCCCCCGGCGGCCGCCGAGTCGGTGGCGCGGGATGCCGCGGCGCTGGGCATCACGCGGATCTGGATGCACCGCGCGTTCGGCGGGGGCAGCGTGTCGGACGCCGCGGCCGACTTCTGCCGCCGCCAGGGGATGACCGTGATCGCCGGGGGCTGCCCGCTCATGTTCGGGCCCACCGCCGACCTGGGACACCGCTGCATGGCGTGGGTCGGCAGGCTGACCGGGACCGTGCCGCGCCGGGTCTGACGCGTCCGAGCCCCGCGAGGAAGGGGATGGTCGCCGGTCCGGAGGGTGGTCGGCGGCGCACCGGTCGTGCGTGCGGTCGCCGCGTGGCATCGCCCGGGCGGCGCTCGACACGCTAGGATGCGCGGCGGGGGGTTGGGTACCACGTCCTCTCCGGTCGGCAGGGGCCGGGCGGGCCGTCACCCGAGCATCGTCGTCGCCACGTCCAGGTGCTCCGCCACGCTCGAGATGAACGCCATGCCCACGACCCTGACCAGCGCGCCGCCCGTGCCCGCGGCCCTCCTGCGGCGGATCCCGCGATGACCGGGTCCGCGGAGACCGCCCGGTCGCGCGTGCAGGGGCTCGCCGAGGCCGGCCGGAACCGGGCGGCCCTGGGCGCCGTCGCGGGCATGCTCGCCGTCGCCGTCGCGTACGTCGCGTCCGCGCAGGTCGGCTACGTCTTCGCGCTGGTGCGCGGCAATGCATCACCCATCTGGCCGCCGGCCGGTATCGGGGTCGCCGCGATCCTGCTCGGCGGCGTCGCGCTCTGGCCGGGCATCTTCGCGGGTGCAGTCGCGACGAACCTGGCCCACGGGGTCTCCCCGGCCGGCGCACTGCTCGTCGGGGTCGGCAACACGGCGGAGGCGCTCGTCGCCGCGGCGATCCTCGGCCGAACGGGGCTGCGGCCGCAGCTCGACCGGCTGGTCGACGTGCCGCGCCTGGTGCTGGGATCCGCGCTGCCGTCGGTCGTCGGGGCCTCGCTGGGCCTGCTGGGGCTGTCGGCGACGGGCGCCCTGCGGGCCACCGACGTGCCGCTGGCATGGGGGGCATGGGCCGCCGGCGACGCGCTCTCGATCTTCGTGGTCGGCGGTTTCCTGCTCGCCTGGGCGACCCCGCCGGCCATCGACGCGCTGCGTGCGCGCCCGCTGGAGACGGCGCTCGCGGTCGCCTC